>JAPLJA010000244.1 GCA_026388815.1 Pseudomonadota bacterium | reverse complement strand
GAGGAGTTCGACCACCTGCGTTTTTACCCCGAGCTTGCTCAGTCCGTACGCAGTCTTTAATCCGACAAAGCCTGCACCGATGATGAGCGCCTTTTTTCCTTTTTTCGCCCAGGACTTGAGCTTCTTTGCGTCTCCATAGGTCCTCATCCCGATGATCCCTTCGGGGTCATAGGGAAAGGCATTGAAGAAGATGGGCGAAGCACCGGTAGCGATCAGGAGCTGATCATAGGCTATCTTCTTTGTTCTCCTGTTTGCTTCTACGGTGATTTCCTTCTTCTGGGGGTCAACCTTCTGTGCCTTCGTGTTGAGCAGCAGCTTGATATTGCGGTGACGATACCAGTCCGGGGAATGAGAGAGGAGGTGAGCCTCTTCAACGTCGCCGGCGAGATAGTAGGTGATGAGGCAGCGGGAGTAAGCGGGGACATCTTCATCACCAATCACGATGACGTCGTCCCTCTGGTTATACTGACGAAGGGTATCAGCGGCACTCACGCCGGCAATACAGTTGCCCACAATGACGAAACTCTTCTTTTCACCGCTCATTTGCGAGGTAACTCCGCCATTCTCTTCCTGCGGATCTTCTTGGTTGTATCAATCACGTCTTCAAAGGTGAGCGCCCCCCGGTCACAACTCTTCACACAGGGAGGTGCGCTATCACTGAAGTCGCACTGTTTCGTGCACTTGAAGGCCTTCTTATGGATATAGGAGGGAACCATGGCTGCATTGGGACAGACCATATTGCACATGAAACAGCCAATGCATCGTGATTCGTCCTGGATGACAAAATCCCCCGGCCCCATCTGGAGGGACTCTCCGATACAGGCGTCTACACAGGGAGGCTCTTCGCATTGTTTACAAAAACGGAGAATAGGCCCTTTCGTACTGAAGAAGGCCCGGACGTGGGGAAGTGCCTTGGAGGACGGGAGGGAGCGATATTTTTTGCAGGCATTGCTGCATGCCTCTTCGCACTTGCGACAGAGGTCACAGAGTTCCGGCTTGAAATAGAACGCTTTCATCTGAAAATTGGGCAACCTTTTACAGCATCAGTCCGTGACTGGAATTTATCTCTTACCTCCAGTTTTTATATTCTAAGAAAAAACCCCTGTCAATAAAAATTTCGACTATCTAAATAATTCCAAACCTAAAAGGGTTCAAGGATTCAGTCCGCCTTCGGCGGAGAGGGTTCAAGGGTTCAAGCTGAAAGCTGATTGCTAATAGCTGAAGTTATATCAAAAGGCACTTTTTTAGAGACGATCCCCGACGACCCCCTTTTACTATTTGCACCCCATGGTAAAATGTGATAGTTCTTCTATACTAATTTCTCTATCCGGGATGGATCATGCCAGAGCACGAGGAGATCGTAAACACTGTCCGGTGTATGCCTGAAGGGATAATCCTGATTAGCCATGGTCAGGAGATTCTCTTCATGAATGATGCTGCCTCGCAGATGTTCAATGAGAAGGCCTCCCCGAACATTCACTTCTCACAGCTGGTTGAAAAAATAGGATTCGATCCTTTATTGCTGATGGAAGAGATGCAGCACGCTCCCTTCACGAGAGAAATATCCGTTAAGCAGATCCCCTACAAGGCAACGGTATTCCCGGTCCCCGCCAAAGACGGCCGGGAAGATGTCTCTCTTCTCCTGCGGAATATCCTACAGGAAAAAAGAGTGGACACCATGAAGTCTGAATTCATTTCTGTGGTTTCCCATGAGATGAGGACACCGCTCACCTCCATCAAGAATTCCATCGAGATCCTGATGAGCAGGCAGACCGGCGAGATCACCGGGGAACAGGAGCGATTCCTGCAGATAGCCGACCGGAATATCAGCCGGGTGGTAAACATCATCACCAATTATCTTGATCTGGCAAAACTCGAACTGGGGAAGGTGGAATTCCACTTCCAGGCTGTTCAACTGCAAGAATTTATCGCTACGGTCTACAACGACTACCTGCCCCGGGCTAAGGAAAAGGGGCTCAACCTCTCCTGTGAGGTCCCGGACGGGCTGCCTGAGATAACTGCTGATCCCCAGAGACTGGAGCAGGTCTTTGTCAATCTCATCGACAATGCCCTGAAATTTACCCCTGAAGGGGGGCGCATTACCATTTCAGCAAACAGGGGAGAATCTCCGCCGGGAACGGCCCTGGATACAAGATTTATTAAAGTGAGCATTGAGGACACCGGAAAGGGCATATCCGAGCATGAAAGGGAACACATCTTTGACAAGTTCTACCAGGGAGAAAACACTCCCGCAAAAACCGTGGGGACAGGTCTGGGGCTCTCCATTGCGAGGGAACTCATAGAAGCGCACGGAGGTAAGATCCATGTCGAAAGCGAGCCGGGCAAAGGGAGCAGGTTCTCTTTTTACCTCCGGGTGAGAGAAGGAGAAAACAGGGATCTTCACTTCCGGTACTTCTTCGACCGCGAATTCCTAAAGGCGAACAAGAACCAGTGCAACCTTTCCCTAATCCTCATTTCAATCAAGAATTTCCTTGAACTCAAGGACATCTTCGGTGAGGAGAAGGTCAATCTCCTGCTCGAGGCTTTACAGAAGGTACTCAAAGACTCGCTTTTCCGCCAGGCTGACGTTCTGATCCACTATAAGAGGGGTGAAATCTTTGTGGTCATCTGCGAAGCTGAAAAGAATGGCGCAGAGATCATCAGGAAGAGGATAAAAAACCGGCTTAGAGAATTTTCCGGCGATTCACTGGGAGCGATGTTAAAGAAGAGTATTATTGGAGTGGGAGTCGCCACGTATCCTGAAGATGCTTCCAGTCAGAGGGAACTCTTCAGGAAAGCCCTGAAAAACACAGAGGAGGATTCTAATGGACAAGAAAAAGATTCTGATCGTTGACGATGAAGAAGATATTCTCAACACCGTCTGCTTTAGTCTTGAGGCAGAAGGTTTTGAGTGCATCACCTCCCAGGACGGCATCGATGCCCTTGCCAAGGCGAGAGAGGAAAAACCTGACCTCATCCTCCTCGACATCATGCTCCCCAGAATGAATGGATATAAGGTATCCCGCCTCCTCAAGTTCGATGAGAAGTACCAGCACATCCCCATCCTCATGCTCACTGCCAAGACGCAGGAGACTGACCGGATAACCGGCATAGAGACGGGTGCTGACGGCTATGTAACGAAACCCTTTGAGATGGATGCACTCATCAAGCTCATAAGAAATTACATCAAGTAGCCCCCATGTCCAATTACCGCTATAAGGCGAGAGACAAGTACGGGAAAGCTGTGCTGGGAATCATCGAAGCCCCCAGCGCTGAAGCTGCCGGCGGACGGCTGAGTGAACTCGGCTACATCCCTATCTCGCTCACGGAAGAGAGGGAAACGAAATTAGAGCTGCCCGACTTCTTTGCCGGTTTTAAAAAGGTGAAACCCGATGACCTGATCATGTTCAGCTATCAATTCTCCACCCTTATCGGGGCGGGCATCCCTATCCTCGAATCGCTCAAAACCCTCTCTGCCCAGGCAAAGAACACGAAGCTTAAGGAAATCCTCAGCCAGGCAGCCGTAGCAATCGAAGAGGGGAGCTCGCTGTCTGATGCCTTCGCCAGGCACCCTGCAGTATTCCCGGATATCTACGTGAACATGGTCAGGGCCGGAGAGGTATCAGGAAGGCTGGAGGAGATTTTCCTTCGGATGGCTTCCCTCGCCGAGCACGAATCTGAGACAAAAAACAGGCTCCAGGCAGCAACACGCTATCCCAAGATGGTTGTGGCGACCTTAGCGGTTGCCCTCACCATCATGCTGGTATTCGTCATTCCCCGCTTTGCCCTTATGTTTTCACGGTTCAAGATTGTCCTCCCCCTCCCCACACGGATTCTCATCTGGCTCAACCATTTCATCCAGAACTACTGGTACGGCATCCTGGCCGGCATCATCATCCCCATCGTCCTGCTGAAAATATATATCAGGACCCCTCAGGGGCAATTTGCCTGGGACAGCCTCAAAATAAAAATACCAATTCTTGGACCCCTCTTCCTCAAACTTGCCATGTCCCGTTTCACCCATGTCCTAGGGACATTGAACCGAAGCGGTGTCCCGGTCATAGAAAACCTGGCCATTACCGCTAACACCATAGGGAATGCTGTAATCTCCCGGGCAGTCGAAAAGATCCGCAATAGCGTGCAGGAGGGAAAGGGACTGGCAGATCCCATGAAAGAAACCAATCTCTTTACGCCAATGGTTGTTCAGATGGTATCGGTAGGAGAGACTTCCGGTACCCTGGATGAGGTGTTACCAAAGGTCACTGAATTCTATGACCGTGAAGTGGAGTATAGCACGAAAAATCTCTCCTCAATGGTGGAACCAGTCCTTGTCTTTTTCCTTGGTCTCATCATTCTCTTCTTCGCTCTTGCCATATTTCTCCCGTTATGGGAACTCACTTCAATCGCCAAGAGATAATGCCCGTATTCGGTATATAGATGATTACTGGAAGAATGAAACAATATATATATTGTATATCTACCTCTTGACATGGGGGTTTTTCTGGTCTAAGATTTTTTCAAGGAATATTGTTTGAGATAGCTAATAAAATCCAGGAAGGAGAAAGAACAATGAAGAGAAGAAGTGAAGGAGGTTTTACCTTAATTGAACTGGTCATGGTTATCGTGATCATAGGCATCCTTGCTGCTATAGCCGTTCCGCGGTATATCGACCTTGCCACCAACGCAGAAACTGCAACTGCCAAGGCATATACCGGAACGCTCCGCTCAGCAGCAGCCATTACCTATGCCAACGTGGCGGTGGGAAATCTAGGAACAACGGTCACAACGGGGGCCATTAACATCGCCTCAGTCATAGGAAACCTCCAGGAGACCGGCGGGCTGGCAGTATCCGGCGCGAACCATTTCACCGCTACCATCAACAACAAAACCTATTATTGGTTATATAGTGCACCTATGACTATCGCTGAAGGGACGACGGTAAGCCCATAATGGTTGTAGAAAGAACTTTAGATTAAAATCTTCTTTAAAAGATCGCTCTTCACCATAATTCTCTCTCTTCCGGAATAGAGAGGAAGCTTTAATCCGTTCTTTGATCTTTTTCTTTGTTGAATAAATTTTGTGGTAAAAAGGGTTTTTTATCTCACCTTATTTTTCCTCCTTATCCTGCTTTATTTCTCAGATGTTCTTAGGACGGGAAGAATTTTTGCAGAACGGGACCTTCCGGTCTTCTTCTATCCGTACGTCCAGCTCTGGAGAACTGGCGCCCTCTCCGGCGAATTCACTCTCTGGAACCCCTTCATCATGTGCGGGGAACCTCTCTTTGCGGCCCTTCAACCCGCCCAGGTCTATCCCTTAAGCATCATTTATTACTTACTTCCGCTGGATGATGCTTTTAACATCACCATCATCCTCCATTTTTTTTTAGCCGGCATCTTCATCTTCCTTCTCGTAAAGGAGCTCAAGGGGAGTGACAGCGCGGGTATTATTGCCTCTGTC
>JAPLJA010000246.1 GCA_026388815.1 Pseudomonadota bacterium | reverse complement strand
ATGGTTCATCTCGAAGACCGTTTAAGGAGTATTCCTCCCCAGCCCGGGGTCTACCTGATGAAGGTATCACCTGATACCGTTATCTACGTGGGGAAGGCAAAGAATCTCCGGAAGAGGGTGAAGTCCTATTTTAAAAATTCAACGGAGCCAAGTCTCAAGGCCCAGATGCTCCACTCCAGGATATCGGATATCGAATGGATCATTACCGATACAGAGAAGGAGGCACTGATCCTTGAAAGCAACCTGATCAAGAAATATCGGCCGAGATACAATGTAGTATTGAAGGATGACAAAAGCTATCCCTACCTTCGTCTCTCCCTGAGAGAACAGTTTCCCCGCCTGTCATTCTGCCGGAAGGTGAAACGGGACGGTTCTGTCTACTTCGGCCCCTATGTTTCTGCTCAGGCAGCGCGGGAGACCTGGCGATTGATCCACCGTTTATTCCCCATCCGTAAATGTCAGACCAAAGGGTTCCAGCTCCGGAAGAGGCCCTGTGTCAATTACCAGATCGGTCAATGCCCTGCTCCCTGCTGTCACCTCATTGACGTGGATGGATACCGGGAGGTAATCAGGGAGGTTCAGCTCTTTCTTCAGGGCAAGAGGCAGGAGCTGGTGAGGGAGTTGGAAGCAAGAATGGAGCAGGAGTCGCAGGAGCTCCAGTTTGAGACTGCAGCCCGGATCAGGGATCAGATCCATGCACTGGAAAAGACCCTCGAGCAGCAGAAGATTTGCTCTCCTTCCGCCGTTGATCAGGATGTTATCGGTTATCACCGGGAAGGTAAAGCAGTAGAGATCGTAATCCTGTTCATCCGCGAGGGGAAGATGGTAGGGAGCAAGAATTTTTCTTTGAAGGCTTTTGAATTGTTGAAGGACCAGGAGGTCATTTCCTCATTTATCAACCAGTATTATGGTCCAGATAAATTCCTCCCCGACGAGATCATTGTTGCTGGTGAGATTGAAGGGAGGAGGGTGAGCGAAAACTGGCTGAGCGAAAGGAAAGGGGAAAAGGTCAGGATCGTAGTCCCCGGGAAGGGAAACCGTCTTGATCTCCTCCGCATGGCGGGACAGAATGCGGTGAGTTTGTTCACCAGCAAGAAAGAGATATCGGGATCAGGCACACAGGTTCTCGATCAGCTGAAAGATAAGCTTCACCTGAGCCGTGTACCGTTCAGGATCGAATGCTACGACTGTTCCAATCTCTTTGGCCGTTCTGCCGTAGGGTCAATGGTATGCTTCGAGGATGGGGAGCCGAAGAAAGAGCGGTACCGACGTTTCCGCATACGAACGGTTGACCGGCTTGACGATTACGGGATGATGTATGAGGTGCTGAAGAGGAGGCTTACCCGCGGGATGGCAGAGAATGACCTCTCTGACCTTATCATGATCGATGGGGGAAAGGGTCATTTGCAGGTAGCTCTCAAAGTAATAAGTGAATGTAAGCTCCAGGGAATTGACGCAATAGCCCTGGCAAAAGGAGAGAGAGGTAAAGAGGGGGAACAGGACAAGATATTTTTGCCCCATAGAAAAAATCCGCTCATCCTTTCTCCCGGTTCCCCTCTCCTTGCACTCCTTCAGAGGATCAGGGATGAATCGCACCGCTTTGCCCTGAGCTATCATCACCTTCTTAAAAAGAAGGAAGCATTCCATTCGGTTCTGGATGAGATACCCGGCGTAGGTGAAAGAACCAGGAAGCTATTATTGATGCGTTTCGGGAGCGTGCAGGGGATACGGCAGGCTTCGATTGATGAGCTTGTAAAGCTGCCCGGGGTAACCATTGAAAAGGCAGAGGCAATTTCTTCTTACCTGCGATCGCAGGGGATGTGACGTGGTATAAGAACGATGGCGAAGATCCGTGTCCATGTCTGGATCAAGGGAAGGGTTCAGGGCGTATGTTTCCGCGCCTATACGCAGGAAAAGGCAGAGACACTCGGCCTCACGGGATGGGTAAGGAACCTGCTCAATGGCCGGGTCGAAGCGGTTTTTGAAGGAGAGGAGGCAGGTGTCAGAGAGATGGTGAAGTGGTGTCATCGAGGACCGTCCTATGCCGAAGTGACTGAAGTGACGGTTGGGGAAGAGGAGTATAAAGGTGAGTTTCAACGGTTTACCTTGCGGTTTTAACGACAGAGTGCAACCAATGGGTTGAGGGAGCAGAATATGAGCGGACTTTTCGGGGTTGTTTCTCAAGGCAATTGTGCAGATGTTCTTTTTTACGGGACAGACTACCACTCCCATCTGGGAACAGAGAGAGGAGGGATGGCTGTGCTCGGAGACCGGTTTTACCGGTCGATCCATGATATCAGCCAGGCTCAGTTCAAATCGAAGTTTGTCAGTGACTATAAGGAGATGAAGGGGAATGCAGGAATCGGGGTGATCAGCGACCGGGACGATCAGCCTCTCCTGTTTAATTCCAGGTTCGGGACGTTTGCCATCGTCATGGCAGGGCTCATCGATAACCTGAACGAACTGGCTGAGGAGCTCCTGGAGCAGGGCGAGTCCTTTGTACAAGTAGGCGATACGGGGGTCAGCGCTACTGAACTGGTGGCAAAGTTGATTACCCGGGGTTCTGATCTCATCGATGGAATCGAAAAAATGTTTGACCGCATTCAGGGATCCGCCTCGCTCCTGATCCTTAACCAGGATGGGGTCTATGCGGTCAGGGATAGATTGGGCAGGACTCCTCTGATCATCGGTGAAAACGGGAAAGATCTGGCCGTTGCCTCGGAGAGCTTCTCATTTTTCAATCTCGGGTTTACAGTCAAAAAGTACCTGAGCCCAGGTGAGATCGTTTTGCTGAGCAAGGACGGATTAAAGCAGAAAAAGGAAGGCGGGCCTGACAACCAGATCTGCTCTTTTCTCTGGATCTACACGGGATACCCTGCTTCAAGCTATGAGGGAATCAGCGTTGAAGTCGTGAGGGAAAGGTGTGGAAGATTTCTGGCGAAGGATGATACGGTGAAGGCAGACCTTGTTGCCGGAGTCCCTGACTCAGGGGTTGGGCACGCCATCGGGTATGCCATGGAGTCAAGACTT
Source organism: Pseudomonadota bacterium (assembly GCA_026388815.1). Lineage (GTDB taxonomy): Bacteria > Desulfobacterota > WTBG01 > JAPLJA01 > JAPLJA01 > JAPLJA01. The sequence goes on along the minus strand of JAPLJA010000246.1, from coordinate 3,958 downwards.
CCCTACCGGAGACCACTCGTGAAATACAACCCCGGCTATGGAAGGAGCTATACCCCTCCGACTCAGGAGATTCGGGACCTGGTGGCAAAGATGAAGCTGATCGCTATCAGGGACATTATTGCCGGCAACCGGATTATCCTTTGCGAGGATTCAATCGTGAGAGGCACCCAGCTGAAAAATTTAACGGTGAAGAAACTCTGGGAGAGCGACGCTAAGGAAGTGCATATCAGGCCTGCCTGCCCTCCCTTGATGTTCCCCTGTAAATATGCCCTTTCCACCAGAGGGATCGTGGAACTGGCTGCGCGCAGGGCCATCAGGGCAATTGAGGGAAAAGATAGAGAAGATGTGAGTGAATACATTGATTACCGTACTGAGAAATATGCCAGGATGGTTGAGTGGATCAGGAAAGAACTGGATGTGACCTCGCTCAAATACCAGACCATTGATAACATGGTTCAGGCTATCGGGCTTTCCAAAGAAAAACTCTGCCTCTATTGCTGGTCTGGCGGGATTGCTTAAACCAGTGAAGCAGCGGTATATCCTCGGTCTTGATATTGGCAATACCTGGATCAGGGCCTGCCTTGCCAACCTGAAAGGTACAATTGTTTCTGTAAGGAAAGGAGGAGTTAACCGTTCCTGGAACCTTGCACAGTCGCTGGACCAGCTTTGCGGATTGATTGAAATCGTTCTCTCTGCGTGCACTGCAAAGAGCGGAGAGGTAAGAGGGGCAGGGATAAGTTTTGGCGGTCTGGTTGACTGTCAGCAGGGAAAGGCAATCCTCTCCCACAATTTCCCGGTGTGGAAGAATGTTCTCCTCTGCCGGTTGATAGAGGAGAGGTTCGGTTGTAAGGCGTTCATTGACAACGATGCAAACCTCGGCGCCTTAGCTGAATCTGCCTTCGGCCAGATGAGGAACGTGAGAAATTTCCTCTACCTGACGGTGAGCACGGGGATCGGAGGCGGCTTGATCCTCGACGGTGAGCTGTATCGAGGAGAGCACGGCCTTGCTGGAGAGATCGGGCATACCCTGGTGCAGGAGAACGGGCCCCGCTGCACCTGTGGAAAGTCAGGGTGCCTGGAGGCGCTTGCATCAGGAACCTCTCTTGCACGCAAGGCGAGGGAAGAAATCACGCAGGGGAATAAAAAAGGGAATAAAGTTTTGAAGCTGGTTGGAGGAAGAATAGAGAATGTTACAGCCAGGACCTTACTGAAGGCGGCTCAAATGGGAGATCCGTTCTCACTGCAACTGTTTCAGGATGCTGGCAAATATCTTGGTATTGCCATTGCCCAGGCAGTACTGTTGCTTGATCTGGAGAGAGTGGTAATAGGGGGCGGTGTTGCCAGTGCGGGTAAGATTCTGTTTGACCCGATACAGGATACGCTCCATTCCTTATTGCTTCCAGAACCCAGAGAAGCAGTCAGGGTGATAAGGAGCAGGCTTGGGGACAGGGCAGGGCTTCTCGGTGCCATCGCTTTAGCGCAAAGGAGGAGAGACTCATGGTGAGTATGGATGAGGTGAAAAAAGGATTGAGGGATATTGAAGAGAATTATACCCGCTACCTTATCAGCCATTTCAGGGAGTGGAAAAAGTGGGCAGAGCAGTCAGATACGATCTATGAAGGAAGAGAGGTTAAGGAAGAGGAAGTTCCCCCTGTCTTTCTCACCGAGATGAGGATCATGAAAGTGATCAAGGAGATGGAAACGCTGGGAGAGTTTGACTGGAACAATCAGACGTTGAGGCTCCTCTTTTCAGAACTCTCAAGCGGCCCTTTCTATACCTACTTTGGGGGGATCATCGCCCACATAACAATCGAACTGGCCAAGTTGTATAAGGCATCTCACCTCGTTGAGGTCGGAGCAGGTGACGGAAGGTTGACAGAGATCTTGCTGGCACGGATGAAAGAGAGGAATGTTCAGACTCCTCTCCTCATTACAGACTCCAAACCTGTCGTGGAAGTAGCCGGGACAAAGGTCAGGGAGGAATATCCTGAGATGGAGATTGAGAGCATGATCTGGGATATCATGAAGCCTCCCTCGACAGAAATGCTGACTCGGATTTCTCATCCTTCCATCATCTATGAGCGGTACAGCCTTACCTACACCAATTACCAGGCAATAGCCAACCTCGCCCAGGTAGGGGACGTACTGGTCATGGGCGGCTGGTTCAACAATACTCGAGCGATCTACGGCTACGATAAGGTCTTTGCGAAGATTGGGCTTAAGACCCTGCTCTTAAACGAGGTGGAAGATCAGCTAAAAAAATATTATCCCTGCATCTATCCCCTGGACAGCGGGGTCAAGAAGGCCATCAATTTTCCGTATACCACCCTCCTTCTGGCGTGGAGATAGCTACAGGAAAAAGCTAACTAACGTTGTGCGTACGGACAAGAGATGAAGGGATCTCATAGAGAAACTGCACGAGAGATTGCAAACCATCATCTTGCACAAGGTGATTCCTTAGGGTGGTTTGAAGAACTCTACGCACAGGCACAAGGTAATGCTTCGATAATCCCCTGGGCGGATTTGAGACCCAATCCGAATCTGGTGGCATGTCTTGACAATGCCGGTATAGAGGGCCAGGGCAAGAGTGCACTCAAGATCGGTTGTGGATTAGGGGACGATGCCGAAGAACTCGCACGGCGTGGTTTTGATACAACTGCCTTCGATATTTCACCGACTGCCATTGCGTGGTGTCAGTGCCGCTTTCCTGGATCAGCGGTCACATATATTGTCTTGGATCTGTTTCACGCTCCTCGAGAGTGGCAGGGCAGGTTCGACTTTGTGCTTGAGTCCTACACGCTGCAAGTATTGCCTGCTGACATGAGGAGAAAGGCCATAGCAAGAATCAGTGGTTTCGTAGCTCAAGGGGGGAAGTTGCTGGTGATCACCAGAGGAAGAGAACCCGGCGATCCGGAAGGAAATATACCGTGGCCATTGACCCGAGAAGAAATTGAAGCTTTCGCACATTGTGACATGAAGGAAATTTCTTTTGAGGACTACTTCGATCAGGAAGAACCACCGGTAAGAAGATTCAGAGTAGTGTATGAAAGGAAATGAGATGAATGCTGCAAATCTTGAACCTTAATTATGTTAATTCAAACGCATCCTTGATGTGATCCACCTTCTCTTTCCCCGGCTCAAGGGAGATAGCCACCACGTCAAAGCGGGCAGGAATGTTTTTCAATTTTCTGCGGATCATGTATTCAAGGGCTACCTTGGAGATCTGATGCCGTTTCCTTCGGTTGATGCTCTCCTGGGGAAGGCCGAAGTCGAGGGATGACCTGGTCCTCACCTCGATGAAAACGAGGGTATCGTTATCCAGAGCAATGATATCCACTTCCCCCAGCTTGCACCGGTAGTTGCGCTCCAGAACCTTGTATCCAAGCTTCTGGAGGTATTCAACCGCCAGATTTTCTCCCTTCTGGCCTATCTCTTTCTTTTCTGGGTGCAGAACCATCGCTCCATAGTTTCCTGGGTTGGTATGATTTCCTTGACGTGCTTAAAGCTCTTCCGATGGAGAGGGCAGCAACCGTGCTTTTTCAGAGCCTGGAGATGTTCTTTCGTGCCATAGCCTTTATTTTGGGCAAAGTTGTAGGCGGGGTAGTGTTCGTGGTATTGGAACATCAGCCGGTCCCTGGTCACCTTGGCGATGATGGATGCGGCTGCAATGAGGGGGCTTAAGGCGTCGCCAAACTTTATCGCCTTCTGGGGATGGGCAGAGGAGATGGTGAAAGGACCATCCACGAGGAGGAAGTCAGGAGAAGGGCTGAGCTGGATTACCGCAAGCTCCATTGCTTTAAGACTTGCCTTGAGGATATTGATGCGGTCAATCTCCTCACTCTCAACGATTCCCACACCAATGGCAATTGCCATACGCTGGATCTGTTCATAGAGGTGGTCACGCTTTCCGGGGGTGAGTGTTTTTGAGTCGGCTATTCCGTCCGGGAGATGATCAGGG
>JAPLJA010000195.1 GCA_026388815.1 Pseudomonadota bacterium | reverse complement strand
CGAGAAGAGATGGCAGTTCTTTCCTGACAAACTCGCTGAATTCCTTAAGGTCGCTCAGGTAATTCCTCACCGTATGAGGTGACGCATTCTTTTCCAGCGACAGGTGCCTTTCAAACTGTTCTAAGTAGTCGGCTATCGACTTCCTTGTTTCGCTCATCTGAATAACTGAAATAACCTGCCTTTCCTTAACTCTTAGAAAAAAAATAAGGTTCCTTTGGTCCTTCTCACGTTTACATAGACACAGGGAAAAGTATCAGCTAAAATCAAGAGATTAAAAACCAAAGGCCCCTATTATGATCGACCTGCATATACATACCACAGCAAGCTCTGATGGTCAATATACTCCTCGTGAGATATTTGCCATGGCCGGTAGCATGGGGTTGACCGCCATTGCCTTTGCTGACCACAACTCAGTGGCAGGTGTGGAAGAGGGGCTGAACTTAAGCCGGGAGTTCGGGATTGACTTCATCCCCTGCCTGGAGCTCAACAGCCTTTTCAAGGAGTATGACCTCCACATCCTCGGTTATTTTATCGAGCATGATAATCAGGGACTCATCTCCTGGCTTAATGAGATTCACCATGAAAAGCAGCTTCAGGCTGTTAAGAGGATCCGGAAGTTGAATGAACTGGGGTTTATTTTTAATGCGGGTGATGTTGTAAGGTTTTCCCGTGGGATGATGCCAACCGGCGTTTCCTACCTGAAGGCCATATTGAGCAGGAAAGAAAACCGGAACGATCCGCGGCTCGACGCATATACCCGCGGTGATCGGTCAGATTCTCCCTACGTGAACTTTTATCTCGATTATTTGCGGGGAGGCAAGCCAGCCTTTGTCCCTCTCGATATGATGGAGACGCCGCAGGTAATCGGGAAGGTCAAAAAGTTTGGCGGTGTCCCGGTTCTTGCCCATCCGTCGGATACGGAAGAACGTGACATCCGCGAGCTGATCTCGCACGGCCTCTGCGGCCTTGAGGTCTATTCCAGCTACCATACGCCGGAGCAGGAGAAGCGCTTTCTCTCCATCGTTTACGAGTACAACCTTGTTGCCACAGCCGGCTCTGATTTCCACGGAGAGGCAGTAAAGCCGGATGTGAAACTGGCAGGAATACGGGGAAACAGTGAAGAGTTGGTGGAGAAGTTGAGAGAGTTCAGGGAAAAGATGGGGAGTTAGGGAATTGGGAAATGAGAAATTCGAATATCGAATATCAAAATCCGAAACAAGCACAAATGGTCAAAATTCCAATAACCAAAACTTTCAGATATTATTTTGAATTTTAGAAATTTGAATTTAGGATTTGTTTCGAATTTCGGATTTAGGATTTCGAATTTGTCTTTGAGTTGATATGCAGATTACCATTGAAAAGATCGTTTATCCGGGCAGGTCTCTCGGCAGGGGAGAGGACGGGATAGCCACGTTCACCGAAGGGGGACTTGCCGGAGAGATTGTAGAGCTGGATATCTATAAAAAGAAAAAGTCCTTCAAAGAGGGAAGGATCACCGGCATCATTGAAAGTTCTCCCCTGCGGATCAGCCCCCGATGCCCTTCCTTTGGTCACTGCGGCGGGTGCTCATTCCAGCATACGGGCTATGAACATCAGGTTGAGATCAAGGAAGGGTATGTGAAAGAGCAGCTCAACCCCCTCGATATAGCTGTCTCTCCTCTCGTGACAAGCCCGGAAGAGTGGGGATATAGGAACAAGATGGAATTCAGCTTCTTTGAGCAGGACGGTGAATTGAAGGTTGGTCTCCATAAGAAAGGTGCATTTAACCGCTATTTTTCTGTTCCGCCATGTTTCATTGCTGACAGGGATTTTTTGCCGGTCATTGATTCGGTTATAGCCTTTGCCCGTGATTCACAACTGCATGCCTATGATTTGAAAACCCATCAGGGGTTCTACCGGCACCTTGTCCTTAGAAAAGGCAGGAGGACAGGCCAGCTCCTCGTCAATCTCGTCACCAACAGGCAGGATGGGGTTGCAGATGATCTGCTCAATCCGCTCGTGGACTGCTTGAAAGAAAAGGTGACGAGTTTCTACTGGACGAAGAACAGCCGGGCTTCTGATGCGGTGATTGCCGAGGAGCCTGTCCTTCTCTGGGGCAGGGAGATGATCGAAGAGCAGATGCTGATAAAGGGCAGGGTATACACGTTTGTTATATCCCCTTTTTCATTTTTCCAGACGAATACACTCGGTGCGGAGAAGCTGTATGAGACCGTGGTTGATCTGCTCAATGGAGGGAAGGAAGACAGGGTCCTTGATCTCTACTGTGGCACAGGGACCATAGGGATGGTGCTCGCACCTTATGTTAAAGAAGTGCTGGGTGTGGAACAGCTTCCGGATGCCATTGAGAATGCAGAAGTGAATAAAAAGCGGAACGGCATTGAGAATGTCTCTTTTGAAACGGGCACAGTTGAGAAGTGGATCAAGCACGGGGCAAAACCTGATGTTAATTGCCTTGTTTTAGATCCTCCCCGGAGCGGGGTATCAAACAGGGTAATCGATTTTATCGGGCAATCTCAACCGGAACGGATCGTGTATGTATCCTGCAACCCGGCAACGCTTGCCCGTGACCTGAAAGGGATAACAGAGAAGGTCAACTACCACATAGAGCATGCTATCCCCCTCGACCTGTTCCCCCAAACCTACCATGTGGAAGTGGTGGTGTCGTTGAAGAGGATGTAGGGTCGTGCTCCTGTGCCTGAAAAGCAGAAAATATTATTACATCAAATTTGATGTTGACTAATAATGGAATTCTCGATAGAATTTTATGAGAGCCGTTCAGGAAGATGCCCTGTTCGGGAATTTCTGGATGAGCTGAAGGAGACAGATCCAGACGATTTTGTGGCTATGATGGCAGGGCTCGCCAAGCTCCGAAACAGGCAGTATCACAGGCCGCCTTTATCAAAACTGGTTCGGGATGATCTTTTCGAACTCCGCCATGTGGGCAAACTCAACACAAGGGTACTGTACTTTTTTACAAGGGGACAGAGGATTATAGCAGTGCATGGGATGCGAAATAAGGCAATGGAGATACCTAAACGGGATCTTACCGTTGCTTTGGAAAGAAAAAAGGATTGGTTATCGAGGAATCCATAATGAAACAAAAAACAAATTTTGATTTCTATCTTGAAGAACAGTTAAAAGACCGGGATTTTGCAGAGCGGTTCAAAAAGGCCGGCGAGGCATGGGACGTGGCCATCAAACTGGCTTCCCTGCGCAAGGCATCCGGCTTGTCCCAGAAAGAACTGGCAAAGCGGGTTGGAACATCCCAGCAGCAGATCAGCCGCCTTGAGTCACCCTCCTATGAAGGTCATTCTTTAAGCATGCTGCGGCGCGTTGTAGAGGTTCTTGGCGCTACCGTTCAGGTGGAAATTCACCCCCGAAAATCTCAGAAGATGCCAATTGTTGCTGATGGAGGAGTACCGTATAGGGCAAAAAAACGAAAAACCCTTTAGCAGTAGATACGCACCAATTCATTTCCCCTTCCTCCATTCTGCACTCCGTACTCCGCATTCAAATTGAAGACACCAGACATCAGACCTTAGACACCAGACTTTTTCCGCCATTTTCTCACCTACAGTCTGATGTCTATAGTCTAAAGTCTGATTCACAGAAGTCTATAGTCTAAAGTCTGTAGTCCGCACTCCGCATTTCTTCTGACCCCTGAATTCTGATTCTGTTTTTTCTTCCCCCCTTCTGGCTCCTGAATTCTGCGTTTTCTTTTCCCTCTCACCTTCTGGATTCTGACTTCTGACTCCTGAATTCTGTTTTTATTATTTACTTTTCCCCCCGAATGCACTATGTAAAGGATTAATTTCCCTGGGATGAGTGGTATTGGTAAAAAGAAATGGACTGTCAAATATCAAGGCAAGAAATTTTTGTATAATAAAAGAGTTGGATGAATGATTAGAAAACTTCAAAAAAGTACGAAACAGAACCAAACACCAACAAAGGTTTCAATCAAAGGTTCTCTCTCAGGCTACGAGGAATTCTTGCGTGACCTCAAGGCTCGCATCCGTTCTGCTCAGATCAAAGCAGCCCTGTCAGTAAACCGGGAACTGATACTACTTTACTGGGAAATTGGCAAAGCTATTTTAGAACGCCAAGAGCATTCAGGTTGGGGAGATGCTGTTCTTGATCGTCTGAGCAAGGATTTGATGAGTGCTTTCCCTGAGACTCAAGGATTATCGAGGCGCAATCTTTACCGTATGCGGGCATTCTATCTCACCTACCGAGAAACACCTAAATTTGTGCCACAGGTTGTGGCACAAATTCCATGGGGGCATAATGTCCTCATTATAGAAAAGATCAAAAACTCAAGAGAACGAGAGTGGTATGCCCGTCAGACCATTGAGAACGGCTGGTCACGTGCAGTCCTTGTTCATCAGATTGAAACTGATCTCTACCATCGGCAGGTAAAGGCAGAAAAGACCACCAACTTTCCAGCCACACTCCCGCCCCCGCAATCCGACCTCGTACAGCAGACCATGAAAGACCCTTACATCTTCGATTTTCTCGCCCTCGGAAGGAAAGCACAGGAGCGGGATCTGGAAAGCGCCCTCGTTGAGAAAATAAAGGATTTTCTGTTGGAGCTCGGAGTGGGGTTTGCTTTCTTAGGCAGTCAGTACCATGTAGAGGTGAGCGGTCAGGATTTCTACATTGACCTGCTGTTTTATCATCATCGTTTGCGCTGTCTGGTTGCCATTGACCTGAAGATGGAAGATTTTAAACCGGAATTTGCAGGCAAGATGAATTTCTATCTCTCAGCGCTGGATGACCTGTTACGCCATCCTGAGGATCATCCTTCAGTGGGCATCATCCTGTGCAAGGGAAAGAAAAAGAAGATTGCCGAATACGCTTTGCGCGATATGAGCAAACCCATGGGTGTCTCCGAATACCGTTTCACATCAAAATTACCGAGAGACCTGGCAAAGGCACTGCCTGCCCCTCGTGACTTAGAACGTTTGATGGAGGAAGAAGAGTAAAAAAATCCTAACCCCCAGCCCCCAATCCTTGTTTTTTATTCTGAATTCTGACTCCTGTATTCTGATTTAGTATTTCTTCTGTCTCCTGAATTCTGTATTTTCTTTTCCCTCTCACCTTCTGGATTCTTAATTCTGACTCCTGAATTCTGCTTTTAGTATTTACTTTTCCCTCCGAATGCACTATGTAAGGGGATAAATCTTTTAAGATGAGTGGTATTGGTAAAGAGAAACGGACTGTCAAATGTCAAGACCAGGCACTTTAACTTCCTTATATTGCATAAGTAGCTTTGTTTGGGTTTTTATACGGAACTGTATAGTCAATAGTTAGCCCGCACAATCGAGCAATATGATTATGGCAGCGTACTTCTGGGACAGGAGGAGACCAACCAATGCAGAATATCGACCTCTACTACGAATCCCTTAAACAAGTATACGATCAGATTGAAAGCTGGCCGGAGCATAAGTCTTCCTTCCGCGAGAGATTTGTCGACTGGTTGGTCGGCATAAGCGGAGTCCTGTTTGGTCTATCGCTAATACCTATATTCCCCGCAATACTCATATTTGTTGGCAGCCAAGCCGGTCTTGTTATTAGTCCCATCGATTTAAGCGTGGCCACTTTTGGACAATTCATACTCTTATGGATCGTCACTACTGTGGTCACAGGGGCTATTTTCGGACTAATGCTCTGGATAAACAGCAGAGTGGATTCCGCAGCTGAAGAGCCAAAGAGACCGCCACAAACACTTTCACCCGAACAGCTAACGTTCGTAGCTGTTTATGAGAGCTACAAAGAACTCAAGATATTCTTTGTAAGTCATATTGAACAACATATCAACAACTCTTTGGAAGCCCTAAGAAGACTGGTGTCTCCCAGAATACTATGGAGAGGCTCGCCTTCGGCACCGCACATCAATATCATTGGAGAGAGAGTCGAAGCTGAATCTCTTGCGGAAGAATTCCCATATGGCGAAATGTACCTGCGAGAGTATCGCCCATTCAGGAAACCTACGTCTAGCTTTGCAGCGCAGGTATCAGTCGCTCAGTCATTCCTGAACACTTTTGAGAAGTACGCTTGGTTCCAACTGGACACTACAACCAAGTCTGCACTTCAAGCGCTTATATCATTTCCTGCTAAGACATACTATCGCCTTTTAGAGAAAGAAGACCTCCCGACCGTTCTTAGTGTTCTGGAGAATCTCGGCAAGTTTGTCTACGCTTATCTGCCGGAACATCAGACTTATATGGGACCTGAGGTGCTTCAGAAGTTGCAGAATGGTGGCCGCAAGGCCCTGGATTCTTTCGTACAACAGATAAATGACCTTGCTCCTTATCGCTCCGTTGTGGAAAAAGAAAAGCGACCAAGACCAGAAATCTCTCCTCCTGGCTTCAGGAAGAGACTGACGAAGCTCTATGCGGACAATGTTTTCTTCAGATTCGCAATCTGGTTCATCATCATTCTGTTGCTCACCTCAGGAATAGTGTATCTCGTAAATCAGCGAGTGGCTCATATAGATGCCAACGTCATGGTGAGCATAATCATCGGAGCGAGTGCTACAGGAGCGGCCACATTAGCCGCCTTTACGCCAAAAGCCTCAAAGGAAGAGGTTAGACAAGACCAGAGAAATGGATCTGGTGAAGACTGATTTACAGAGCAATGGTGCGCGGGCTAACCACGGCTTGCACCCGACCCGGCTATCGCGGCTTGAATTCGGAAGTAGCGTCGTTTTTGTGGCCGTAACGGTGCTTGGTCTTGACTTTTGACATGCGCAGAAAGAAGTATCAGCCTTTTACTCTGACTTTCCCTCCGGATGAACTGATCATAAAAATAGTAAAGGACAGAATACAGTAGTCAGTAGTCAGAAGCAAAAAGGCAACAGACTACAGGCAACAGTAGGAAATAGAATACAGAATTCAGGAGTCAGAAGAAATGCGGATTGCGGAATGAGAAAGACAGGGGTTAGAGATTAGAGATTCGGGGTTGGGCAATTACTATTACTGTGCTTTGTCACCTTTTATAATCGCCGGGAGGATTGCTTCAAGAAACTCTGCGGGGTTTACGATCACACAGGGATAATCACCACTAACCTTGAGCTTCCCAAAATCCTTCTTGTCGCCTGTCACAAGAAAATCTGCCTTCGCTTTTATAGCAGATACGAGAACCGGTACATCCTTTTCTGATAGATGTCCTGCATACCTTCTTACCTCTTCTGCAGAAGGAAGAGGAGCAATCGTGAGATTCATTTTTGGGAAGTAATGCCTGTAGGCAGGGAGTACGTCAGGCGCTTTTTTCTTCAGGTTCCGTTCAATCTCAATAAGATTATACCGGCCAGTTACTCCAGTGATGAAGGGTAAACCAAGGGAGAGAATATCGAGGATTATCCGGGGAGCTCCTTTATCAGAAATGAGCCCGGAGAGAATGACATTTGAATCAAGGAAGACCCTTACGGCTCTTTTTTCCATACTTCTCCCGATAGAGAGATTCTCTTTCCTCTCTGAGCCCTGCTAATACATCCTGGGGTGAGATACCGGCAGATTTCAGAATTCTTCTTATCTGCCTCCTCGCCTCATCAAGTTCGAGGCGCTTTGGCGTAATGATGATGGAGTCTCCAATAGGGATGATGGTAACGACCTGTCCTTCTTCGAGGTGACCAATTCCCCTGATCTGCTTGGGGATGGTGATCTGTCCCCGGGCCTTTATCGATGTTGTAAACGGTTTTGTTTCTTCCACCGCTGCCTCCTTCCACGTATTTTCTGATTTCAGAATATCATAATTCAGAAAGCATGCAATACAAAAATGGGCGAGGCCATATTGTAATTCCCCTTATTTTGTAAAATAGTACGAACGTATTAAGTAAAGCATCATTGCGAGGAGTGAAACGACGAAGCAATCTCTTGTTTATGAGGTGAGATTGCCACGCTCCCGTTGGTCGCTCGCAATGACAATGTAATAGCATTTAATGCGTTTGTATTAGTACAACCATACTGCACAAATTATTGTGCAGTAAAGCATAGTTTCTTCCCTTGCAATTGTGCTCTGGTGGGTCTGGAGAAAAGACTAATTAAGAAAGATCCTTTAGATAGGATTGATTGGTAACGGCTATTTATTTAAGCTTTCCTTGATCCTCAGTATTTGGTCTCTTAATTCAAAAATATCTTCCTTCACAACTTTCCATGTTCGTTTTAAGTTTACCCCAAAGTATTCATGGATCAGAATATCTCTCATTCCTGCAATTTCTTTCCACGGTATGTCTTGGTATCTGTCTCGCAAATCCTGAGGGATCTTCTTTACTGCTTCACCAATAATTTCCAGTCGCCTTAATACGGCATCCTGGACTTGAGTATTTTCATAAAATTCGTTTTCTGAAATTCTTCCTGTGTATTCTTTAATCTTAGCAACACACTCTAAGATATCCTCGATATAAACCCTCAGATCTCTTGTCACAGAATGATTACCTGTTCGTTCAGAATTTTGTCTCTCAGAAGAGGTTTAATCGTATCGTACTCAATTAAATCTACCTTTTTCCCCAGTGCCTCTTCAATCTCCAGCTTAATTCCAACAAAATCAAGTAGACTGAGTTCTTCATCAATATCAACTAATACGTCGATATCGCTCTCCTCCTTCATCTCCCCTCGCACACATGACCCGAATAAAGCCGCCCTATTCGCTCCATGACGTTTCAAAATAGGGATGATTTTTTGCTTTATTTCTTCAACATTTGTTTTCATAGTATCTCAGCTATAGCTTGTTTAACACTTTAAGATAATGGCCAGCACTATCTAAATATACCATTGAAAACTCTTTCTAACAAGTAATTACATTAATTACCGAGCAGTTAGAAGTTACCGAAAAAATCTTTATTGGCGCTCAAAACCCTATTTCTGGAAAGATTAGGGAGAGTAATATTCCCTGATCTTCCCCACCACGTATTCCTGCTGCTCGGAGCACAGCTCTGGATAGATGGGGAGAGCAAGGGTCTCCCGGGCGGCCTTTTCAGATTCAGGGAATGCGCCTTTCTGATACCCGAGGTCTTTGTAACATTCCTGAAGGTGGAGGGGGATAGGGTAATATATTTCGCAGCCAATGCCGTTTTCGTTTAAGAATTTCTTTAACTGATTTCTCTTCTTAGCCCGGATGATAAATTGATGGTAGATGTGGTAGTTCCCTTTAGCTACTGAAGGAAGGGTAATAAAACCTTTTTTTGTTCCTTCATTTTCTGCCAGTTCTGATTTGAGGAAAAGCTCCCGGTAGCGCTCAGCACATATTCTCCGCGCCTCGTTCCAGGCGTCGAGGTATTGAAATTTTACCATCAGCACCGCGCCCTGGATGGCGTCCATCCTCGCATTGTATCCGATGATCTGGTGATGGTATCTCTTCTTGCTCCCGTGCACCCTGAGCATCCGGATCTTCTCTGCCAAGGTTTTGCTCTTTGCTGCCACCATTCCCCCTTCGCCATATCCGCCCAGGTTCTTGGAAGGGAAAAAGGAGAAACAGCCGAGGTCCCCCATGCTCCCTGCCTTGCGTCCATAGGAGGATGCACCCAGCGCCTGGGCTGCGTCCTCAATCACCGCCAGTCTGTATCTGCGCGCTATCTTCAGGATTGATTTCATATCAACACATTGTCCATAGAGGTGGACGGGAATAATCGCCCTGAGCCTTTTCCTGTCATCCTTCTTCATTCCGAGGATTTTCTTTTCAATCAGATCCGGGGCAATCGTATAGGTGGAAGGGTCGATGTCCACGAATACCGGTGTTGCACCAAGCCGGGAGACAGAGCCCGTGGTTGCAAAAAACGTATAGGGTGTGGTGATGACCAGATCACCGGCAGAAATCCCGATAGCCATGAGGGAGAGAAGCAGTGCATCAGTGCCTGAAGAGCAGCCGATGGCCTGCCTGACGTGCAGGTAGCTCGCTACCTTCTGTTCAAGGGCCTCAACCTTCGGTCCCAGGATAAAGCTCTGAGAATCCAGGACTTCATTGATCTCTTTCTGAATTTCTTCTCTGATGTGTTCGTATTGGAGTTTGAGGTCAAGCAAGGGCACCTGCATGGGCATATTACATAAACCTTTTTCCTGATTTTCGCAATGTATTTTCCGTTGCCTCTGCAATCTCTCTCCAGTAGATACGTTTTGTAGAGTCTATCTGCGGCTCTTCTGAGAAATAGGTGACAAGAAATCTCATCCGGTCGCTCCGGGAGAGAAGACGGGTCTTCAGGAATGATGCGTTCAAGCGGGCGAGGTCTTTGGTGAGCGCTCTCCGGGGGAGAAATGGCTTAGCAAAAGTCAGCTCTCTCCTCGCGCCACAACTGCTGCCATGGCCGGGCCTCCACCAGCACAGAGCGAGGCGCATCCGAGGCGGGCATTCATCTTTTGCATCGCGTAGATCAGGGTGACGATGATCCTGAGTCCGGAACATCCGAGCGGGTGTCCGAGTGATATGCCGGACCCGTTTCTGTTGACTCTCTCCCTGTCCAGCGGGAAGCCGTGTTCCTCCCTGAGCACCCGTTCCGCTCCCAGATACTGGGCTGCAAATGCCTCGTTAATCTCCCAGCAGTTGATGTCATCAAAGTGTAGCTGAGCTTTTTTCAATACCGCCGGGATTGCCACGGCAGGACCTATCCCCATGAAGGCTGGTTCAACGCCGGCACTCACCGTCGCTATGACTCTGGCCAGGGGCTTGATGCCGCACTCCCGTGCCTTCTGTGCAGACATCAGGATGACAGCAGCAGCGCCGTCATTGATGCCCGAGGAATTTCCTGCGGTTACCGTTCCGCCTATTTTAAATACAGGGGAGAGCTTTGAAAGTGACTCTGCCGTTGTATCTTCACGGGGGTTTTCATCGGTATCAACAGTGACAACCTGCTTTTTCTGTTGAACCCCAACGGAAACAATTTCATCCTTAAATTTGCCTGCTCTGATGGCAGCAATAGCCCGCCTGTGACTGAGTGCTGCCAGGTCATCCTGCTCTGCCCGGGTAAGTGCAAATTTCTCCGCAATATTTTCAGCCGTCAATCCCATGTGGCAATGTTCGATAGAGCACACGAGGGCATCAAGGAGCATAGCGTCTTCGATGATACCAGGTCCCATGCGATAGCCGGTTCTTACCTGCGGAATGAGGTAGGGAGACATGCTCATGTTCTCTGCACCAACCACGAGGCTCACGTCACGCATGCCGAGCATGATGTTGTGAGAGGCGATTTCAAACGCCCGCATGGAAGAGGTACACAGTTGGTTTACCGTGCATGCAGGAGCGCTCCACGGTATCCCGATGGCACCCTGGATCTGGCGGGCGATGTTGCCCCCGACGCCGGCCTGGATGACATTCCCGCAGATAACTTCATCCACATCACGCGGAGAAATCCCTGCTCTCCGGATAGCTTCTTCTCCGGCAATTCTCCCCAGTTCTTTGGCGTGAACGTCCTTAAAGCCCCCCAGGAATCTTCCTATGGGGGTACGGCATGCGCTGACGACAACTACTTCTGCCATGAGGTCACCTCATCATCACTCGTTCAAAAGACAATGTCGAATTGCTTTTTGGTATTTTCTTCACCGAAGATGCCTACCATAATGGGATAGCCGGGGTCATTCTCCTTCATGAGTTTCCGCAGGGCCTCCTTCTTTCTTTTGCAGAAGGCATTTTCGTCAGGCTGCCTGACCGGCTCTGCTTTCTGCCAGAGGTTGATATAGGCCCGGCAGTATTCTTCCATTACCGGCGCAATACGTG
>JAPLJA010000045.1 GCA_026388815.1 Pseudomonadota bacterium | reverse complement strand
GGCTCCTGCTCGCCGCAGTAGGTCAGCTTGTTCGTATTACCAGGGGGGCCATTGTACATGAAGCGGGGATAGGGATAATGGGACATATCATCGCCATTCATCCAGTAGGCCCAATCCACCTCAAACTTCAGGCCGTACTTTTTGCCCAGCTTTTCCAGGTGTCCCTTCATCGTAGCAATCTGTTCTTCCGTAATCATCCGGAAAGGGTCAGTCCCACCAATCCTTTCATAAGAAAACTCGTACTTCCTCAGGAATCTGGGAGCATAACCCTCTCCCAGGACCATCCCCCAGTTTGCCGGATTCCAGATAACCATTTTGTAGACAGAATGGTTTGGATCATAGGAGAATTGCTGTAACGATGCGTCCCACAGGCCTTGATCAGTATTTTTATCCTCACCCCCGTGGGCAACAAAGATCACCCCGATAGTATCCTGTGCCATGGCTGAAACTGGCATAAAGATGAACAGGACACTCAGCAGAAGAAAAAATATACCCCATCTCTCTCTCTTCATAAAAACCCCCTCCTTAAAGGTAAGATTAATGATTAATGTATCAGTATCGTGCTCAAATATTAATTACTTGTCAATAAAAAAAAGCACATAAAAAAACCACACTGCCCAAAGCACACTGCTTAATGTTATCTTGACAATGCCATTTCCTTGTTGAGTGACCATAGTCATTTTCCCCTTACATAGGATCTCTGAAAAACATGGTTCCTCGTTGCTCAACAATCCGCCAGAGGCGGATCAATTCGCACTCAGAACCCTGTTTTCGACTTTTTCAGAGATCTCTTCTTAAATGAGATTGACAATCAATTATCAACCCATGTATGCTCGGAATAATCAAATTTTACATACCTCAGGAGAAAGAGATGAAAAAGGATGTTGCCATTGCGTTGGGTGTATTTATCCTGCTTTTTTTTATTTCCTGGATCATGAGCATTACCCTGGGCATTGGGAAGGCTGAGAGTATCCATGACCCTTCTTCTCTCTGGCTCTATGGAAGAAGGCTCATCATGGTGATACTTGCAGTCGGATTTTCCTGGTTCGCAAAGAAAGAGACCCTCGCAGCCCTGGGATGGAAGGTATCCCTTCCCTGGGTTTTTATTGCGGTCGGTGTGGGGGTGGGGATTGGGTTCGGGAATCCCGGTGGGTTTGATCCTACCCTCCTTGTTGCAATTGCCCTTGCCCTTTTTCATACCTTTGCCACGGAATTATTCTTCCGGGGGTACCTTTTTCGAACCTTTGTTAGTGCGTTTAAAAAGCCGTGGATAGCCATCCTGTTATCCTCATTCCTTTATGGACTTTCCTATCTTACCGTCTGGACTGCCTCGACCCTCCCTGTTGTTGGCAAGATCATTTTCGTTTGCCTCTTTACCACTCTCGGTATCATCTTCTCTTATTCCTACAAAAAATCGGGGAGTTTTCTTGTCCCCTGGATTATGCACTTTTTTGGGGTATTAAGTTACCGGTTACTCTTGTAGCCCGTTTTTAAGAGAGGTGAACTGTGAAACGAACCTCGAAGGTACTCATCGGGATCCTCACCGGCATTGGAATCCTCTATCTTGCCCTGATTATCATTGCCTACCTGCCACAGAAGATCACCCCTGTAGAACAACTGGCGGGGAAAGAGGATAAGTTCATCAGGGTAAAGGGTCACGACATCCATTATCTGAAACAGGGAGAAGGGACGCCCCTCATCCTGGTCCATGGTTTTGCCTGCTCAACCTATACGTGGAGGAAGCTTATCCCTCTCCTTGCAGATCAATACACGGTATACGCCCTTGATCTCTTGGGATTTGGTCTTTCAGATAAACCCCCTGATGGCAATTACGACCTCAGATCCCAGGGGAACCTTGTCCTTGATTTCATGGACGCCCTCCACGTGCCTTCCGCGATTCTTGTAGGTC
>JAPLJA010000214.1 GCA_026388815.1 Pseudomonadota bacterium | reverse complement strand
ATTATTTTGGTTTAGTGAAATGCCCTTCTCTCCACATTGTCTACGAATATCTTGACCAGTCCTGGATCAAATTGAGCACCCGAAACCTTTTTGATCTCAGCCACTGTTTCTTCTGGAGAAAATGAATGGCGGAAGGGAAGGTTTGACCGAAGGAAATCGTAGGTCTCTGCTAAAGAAATGATTCTGGCTCCCATAGGAATTTTCTCTCCTCTCAAACCGTCTGGGTAGCCTTTACCATCAAATCGTTCGTGATGATGACGTATTAATGCCTGAGCAGACCTCAGACAATCTACATCCTTAACAATCTTTTCCCCTATCTCAGGGTGCTTCTGCATCATAGCAAATTCATCAGGTGTTAGTTTACCGTTCTTTGAGAGGATATCTTCTTTAATCCATACCTTTCCCACATCGTGGAACAGGGCAGCCATCATAATGTTTTCTTTTTCTTTGAGAGAAAGATCCAGCATATCAGCCATCCAGCTTGCATAATCAGCAACTCTTACTGAATGGCCAGCGCCAACGATATCTCTCCTGTCTAAGGCTTTGATTAAAATCTCTATAGTCTTCTTATATCCTTCCAGGAGTTGATTATACTGAGCAAGCATATCCTCGCGGCTGAGTCCTGAACTTACCTGCCCCTTTTGAATAGAAAAGCCCATTGCTTCCAGTTCACTTCTTCGTATGCGATGGTGCCCTCCCGGTGTTTTCAGAGACTTTAACTTCCCAGAATAAATGTAATTTTTAATAGTCTGAGCTGTAACATTGATGAGTTCAGCAGCTTCGCTGGTATTTAAAATCTCCTTTTGAATGAGAATAGACTTTTTCATTTTTTACCCCCCTGTGTGTAGTATTAATTAAAATAAACCAATTTAAACAATAACCCGTAATAAATATAGACTAACCCTCATAAACTTGTCAATGGATTTTATAACCGAATCCGTAATAACAGCGATTTAAATTATCACAATGTGGAAAGAGATGGAAAAACTGACATGGTAATATTTATACCTGGATCTCCCTTTCCTTCAAGACTTTCTGAATTCTTCTCTGGCGGTAGCGGAGCAGAAAATTAACGGGACCTGAGATAAAATAGAGCGCAAAGAGAGAAAACATCATGATCTGGGGCTCGGCTCCCACGATGATCAGGAGAAAGATGAGCACGATCAGGGTACTGAACGGCTTTCTCTTGGCCAGTTCCAGGTTTTTAAAGCTGTTGTACCTCAGGTTACTCACCATCAGGAAAGCCAGAGTGTAGGTGATTAACAGAATAGGTAGATGCTTTGTATCTTCACCGATCTTCAGGTGAAAAAAGAGAATGATCGTGGACGCAATCATCCCTGCCGCAGCAGGAGATGGCAGTCCCTGGAAGTACCTGTTTTCCACGGTGTTGATCTGGACATTGAAGCGCGCCAGCCGCAAGGCTGTACAGATCACATAGAGAAAGGCTGCCAGCCATCCCCACCTTCCGAAAGGTTTCAGTGCCCAGCTGTAAATCAGCAGCCCGGGTGCAACCCCGAAGGCGATCAGGTCAGCCAGGGAATCGTACTCAACACCGAAGTCGGTATTAGACTTGGTAAGACGGGCAATCTTTCCGTCAATTGCGTCAAAGACCGCAGCGAAGATAATTGCCCAGGCAGCTTTTAAAAACTTGCCATTCAAAGTATGGATGGTAGAGTAGAAACCGAAGAGGAGGCCAAAGGAGGTGAAAAGGTTGGGGAGGATATATATACCCTTCCTCATGCTCTCGATTCTTTTCCTTCTTCTCTCACTTTTACTTTTCTTCATGGATGGAACCTCAGAACTGTTCAGCTGTTAGCTATCAGCGATCAGGTGTCAATTGAACAGAAAGTTGAACGCTAAGAGCTGAATGTTCATGAGCTTAAAATTCCTTCTTCTCAATCCAGCTCATCATGCTCCTGAGTTCTTTTCCGACTTTCTCAATCAAGAGCGCTCTTTCTCTCTCCCTGAGTTTCTTGAAGAGAGGCCTCCCGGCCATATTCTCCAAGATGTATTCACGGGCAAAACTTCCGCTCTGGATTTCTTCCAAAATTTTCTTCATCTCTTTCCTGGTCTCTTCGGTAATAATCCTCTTGCCCCTGGTCAGATCCCCGTATTCGGCGGTATCGCTTACCGAATACCGCATGTAGGCTAATCCCCCTTCGTAAAACAGATCCACGATCAGTTTTAATTCATGGAGGCACTCGAAGTAGGCAATTTCAGGCTGGTATCCTGCTCCAGCCAACGTATCAAAGCCTGCTTTGATCAACTCAGATACCCCGCCGCACAGAACACACTGCTCACCGAAGAGATCAGTCTCCGTCTCCTCCTTGAAGGTCGTCTCTATGACACCTGCCCGGGTGGAGCCAATCCCCTTAGCATACGCCAGAACTTTTGCCCGCGCTTTACCTGTGTAATCCTGGTGAATGGCGAGCAGAGATGGAACTCCCTGTCCTTTTGTGTATTCTCTCCGCAGGAGATGGCCCGGTGCCTTGGGGGCAACCATGATGACATCGATATGCGAAGCCGGCGCAATTTGACCAAAGTGGATGTTAAAGCCATGAGAAAAAATCAGGGTTTTTCCCTCTGTCATGTGTGGGGCTATTTCTTCCCTATAAAGTTTCGCTTGAACTTCATCAGGTACCAAGATCTGGACAAGTTCTGCCTGCTTGGCTGCTTCTGCAGCACTCACTGGCTTAAATCCATGCTCTAAAGCAATCTTATAATTTGGTGTGCCTGACACTTCAGAAACGATTACCTCCAAACCGCTATCCCGTAAATTTTGAGCCTGGGCATGCCCCTGACTTCCATATCCAATAATTGCGATCCGTTTTCCCTTTAAAATATTTATGTCTGCATCTTTATCGTAATAAACCTTAGCCATTATTTCCCCTTTCTAACGTTTCCGATTCATCCTGTTTTTCTTTCTTAACAGCTTTCTCTTTTTTGCTCCCCCTGCTCAATGCGGCCTTACCAGTTCTCGCAACTTCCAGAACTCCCATAGGGAGGAAAAGATCTATGATTGCACGTATCTTTTCTTCATCACCAGTAATCTCTACGGTATATGATGTGGGACATACATCCACTACCTTTCCCCGGAAAATGTCCACGATCCCCAGAATCTCCGAACGGGTAGCATCATCAACCTTCACCTTGATTAAGGCCATTTCCCTTTCAACAAAGTCTCCTTCCGTAAAGTCAAGAACCTTGATGACGTTGACCAGCTTGTTCAACTGTTTGGTGATCTGTTCCAAGATCTGATCATTACCCCGGGTAACAATAGTCATGCGGGATACTGTTGGATCGAGGGTCTCAGCGACAGAGAGGCTTTCAATATTAAATCCTCTT
>JAPLJA010000211.1 GCA_026388815.1 Pseudomonadota bacterium | reverse complement strand
AGCAAAGGCACTTGAGCAGGAGCTTTTTGAGGATTTGAGGCAGAGGATTCTTAAGTGTGCATCAGAGATACAGGAGAATGCTTCAGCACTTGCCACGCTCGATTGCCTCGCTTCTTTTGCCTGGTCAGCGCTTAAGTTAGGTTATGTACGGCCTGAGGTGGCGGATGAACCGGGTATCGTGATCGAAGGGGGAAGACACCCGGTCGTGGAACGGATGCTCGGCGAAGGTGAGTTTATCGAGAACGACACGTTGCTGGACACGGATGAAAATCAGCTCCTCATTATTACCGGTCCCAATATGGCAGGGAAGTCCACCTATATCCGCCAGGTGGCACTGATCTGCCTCATGGCTCAGACCGGCTCTTTCGTCCCCGCGCACAAGGCACGGATCGGAGTGGTTGACCGGATATTCACCAGGATTGGGGCTTCGGATAACCTTGCGAGGGGCGAGAGCACCTTTATGGTCGAAATGATCGAGACGGCAAATATCCTGAACAATGCGACGCCGAGGAGCCTGATCGTTCTTGACGAGATTGGAAGGGGCACATCTACCTTTGATGGGATAAGCATTGCCTGGGCAGTGTGTGAATTTCTCAACCAGGGAAAAGGGTCCAGGCCGAGGACGCTCTTTGCTACCCACTATCATGAGCTGACAGAGCTGGAAGAAGTCCTCTCCGGGGTCAAAAATTACAATGTGCTGGTGAAAGAATCCGGAGGTGACATCGTTTTCTTACGGAAGATTGTTCAGGGCGGCTCAGACCGGAGTTACGGTATCCATGTGGGCAAACTGGCAGGTCTTCCCCCTGAAGTGATCTCCCGTGCCCAGGAAGTTTTGCGGGGACTTGAGAAAGAGAGGTTGTTCAAGGATACTTCCCAAGTTTTGCCTGATCCAGGGTGGTCTTTTCACATCAGCGCATGTAACGAGGCTGAATGTGAACACCCGGTGTTAAAGGAATTACGGGAAATAACCATTGAGCAGATGACGCCTTTCCAGGCACTCCTCAAACTGAAAGAAATAAAAGAAAAGGCTGAGGGACAAGTGCTCTGGGAAGAAAGGTTCAGGTCTCTATCCAAGGATGTTTAGACACGAGGTAAAGAGCTATGGGTAAGATAAAGATTCTCCCTGAAGGTATTGTGGCCAAGATAGCAGCCGGAGAGGTGATAGAAAGACCCAGTTCTGTGGTAAAGGAGCTGGTGGAGAACTCCCTTGATGCCGGCGCCAGGATGATCTCCGTTTCCGTGAGGAACGGAGGGAAGAGCCTGATCAAGGTTGTGGACAACGGTGAGGGGATGAATCGGGAAGATGCGGAAAATGCCCTTCTCCGCTATGCTACCAGTAAAATTGGCTCTCTCGAAGACATGTCGAGGGTAAAAACCCTGGGGTTCAGGGGTGAAGCGCTCACCAGTATTTCTGCGGTTGCCAGGTTTACCATCGCTACCAGGGATGCAGGGAACTCTGTCGGCACCGAGATCAGGGTGGAAGGCGGAAAGATCGAAACGGCAGGGGATTGTGAGCGGCCGGTGGGTACGACCGTCGAAGTGAGAGACCTCTTCTTCAATCTGCCGGTGAGGAGAAAGTTTCTGAAAGCAGAGAGGATGGAGTATGCCGAGATTGTTGACGTGGTTAACCGCTTGAGTATTGCCTATTCCCGGACAGCTTTCAGGCTCTACCGTGATGGAACTCTTGCCCTTGATTATCCCCCCTGTCTGGAATTGAAAGACCGGATGTATCAAATCTGTCCGCCAGAATGGAGAGAAGCCTTCATCCCTCTGTCTATTGAAGATGGATTCTGGCAGATACATGGTTTCGTCGGGAAGCCGGAGATCACCAGGAACTCCCGCAGCGGACAGTTCTTTTTTGTCAATCAGAGACCGGTAAAAATTCTCTCCTTCAGCTTTGCGCTCCAGCATAGCTTTGATGGTACCCTCCCTCAGGGAAGATACCCGGTAGCTGTGCTTTTCCTGCAGATTGCCCCGGAAAACGTGGATATCAATGTCCATCCTCACAAGAGAGAAGTGCGGATACTGAATGAAGGCATGATCCAGAGCCTGATGATTAAGAAGATCAAGGAGGTGTTAAGAACAGAGGGAAGTCCTCCGCTCCTCAGACTTTCCGAAAGGTATGAAAAGGCGTCTATGGCAGATATGCCCGATCAACTCTCTCTCCCGCAGGCAATCTTTCATGAGCGAAGCGAGGTGAGGGGATCCGTACCTGTTACCCTCTACCAGTTGTCGGGAAGGGATACCCTTCCGGTGGTTGCTGAAGAAAGCCCTGATTCTTTCTGGAGATCGAATGGGCGGGGAGGAGTGGATACCCCTGCAGCTCTTGAAAAGTTAAGGCTGGGCAAGGTATTCGGCCAGTTGAAAGGGAGCTATATCCTGATGGAGGTTGATGATGGATTGATGGTGATTGACCAGCACGCCGCCCACGAACGGATCATCTATGAAGAGATTCTCCATTCTTTCAGCAACGGCTCTTCGCCATCCCAGGCTCTCCTCATCCCCCTCCTTATCCATTTTGATGGGAGAGAATCCGCAGTGCTGGAAGAATACCTTCCCCTCTTAAGCAAGGTGGGTTTCGGAATAAACGAGCTGGGTAATAATAGCTTTTCCATCGATGCCCGGCCGTCATTCCTGAAAACGGAAGAGGTTTCAGAGACGCTCAGGGATTTCGCACAGAGTGCAGGAGAAGGAAAGGCAAAAGGGCCGCTTGTCGAAACCCATGAGAAAATTGCCCGCATGATCGCCTGTAAGAGCCGTTCGATCAAAGCAAAAGAAGAACTCACCTATGAGGAGATAAAAGAGTTAATTCAGAGATTGATCCGGGCGAAGCAGCCCTTTACCTGCCCTCATGGACGGCCGGCCCTCATCAAGCTGACGACCCGCGAGCTGGAAGCAAAATTTTTAAGGACGTAAATCCCGAACATTTGATTTCAGTAGGGGCGGGTTGATAACCCGCCCATTAAGAGAGCAGATTCATCATTTTTTCCAGTTCGCCTATGCTGAGCTGTCCCGGGGCCACGGGCGAGTCGACATACCCGTAGGTGAGGAGTGAGCCAAAAAATGGGGCAGCAATCCGGGTTATCTGCCCTTTCTTTCCTATAGAGATAGTGATGATGTGGTCATCTCTGTGCTGGTAGGTTAACCCAAGGAGACGGGTGACATCCTCTTCTGTCCTGCTCATCACAGCCAGTTTGATAATATCTCCCCCCTTGGCTTTACCCTTGCGGATCAGCTTCACGAGCTGCTGATCAGGCGGAGTCTCTTTGAAATTATGATAGGAGATGATTACCTTTTTCTTCCTTCTCTTCGCAAGGCGAATCACTTCATCGGTGATCGGAGCGTCGATTTCACCATCCACACAGTCCACAAGGGGAATGATTGCCTTGAATATCTCAAGGCGAGTATTTTCAGGCATGCTCTTCCTGCCACCGTCTGCAGGCCTCCGGATCGTCCCGATGACCGGAAGGCGAGAGGTCTCTTTTATCCTTTTTAAGGATTTGATTATGTACTCAATCTCGGTGGAACGGAAGAGGTCTATTCTCGCCTCCAGGATATCCGCCCCATTTTCACGGAGGGTTTTCAATGCTCGCACGGACACCTGATCATGGATGATGGCTACGATCCTCGGAATTGAACCCAATCTTACCCTGCCGATATTCATTGTTTCGTATCCCCTTCACCTTGAAAAGATTTGTTGTAAATCATACCGCCCAATTCGTATTTGTCAATCATAACACGATATGCTATGTAGTCATATTAATGTTAAGATTTATTGCACATAAGGTTCTTCGTTGCTCAACATTTTTTCGACAATTCTAAATCTCGCTCCACTGCAAATTCGAAACTCACCGCCTGCAGCGGTTCAGACAGCCGAATTTGCAGCCGTTCCGCCTCGATAAGAATTGTTAACGAAAAAATCTTGGTACGCACTCAGAACCCCATGTGCAAATTTCCCGGAGTTCTGTAGAAAGAGGACAAATAAAATGCTTTATGGCGCGATGAACTTACCGCTGAGATCCGTGGCCAAGGAGATACGGGATATAGGGAAACTTGGTTTTGACTATATCGAACTTACCATCGATGCCCCTGAGGCAACCCCCCGGAAAATCAAGGAGCAGAAAAAGGTAATTCTGGAAGAGCTGAAAAGGTCAGGCATGTCAATCATGGGACATCTGCCCACCTTCATCAGCACGGCTGACCTCTATGAAAGCATACGGACTGCTTCGCTCAAGGAGATCATCGACGCACTGGAGGCTGGCAGGGAACTGGGCATGAAAAAATTTGTCTTCCATCCCGGAAGGATAGGAGGGATGGGAAGGTATGTGAAAGACGTGGCAAGGGCCTGTTACCTGGATGTGCTGTCAAAGGTAATGGAAAGAGCACGAAAGCTTGAACTTACCATCTGCATAGAGAATATGTTTCCGGACATCAATGCCTTTATTGAGGCAAAGGAGTTTAAGGAGGTATTTAAACAATATCCTGATATCAAGCTCACGTTGGATGTGGCTCATGCCAACCTTGGGGCGAAGAAGAACCGAACCTCTGAATTCGTAAAGGCATTCGGAGACAGGATAGGACATCTCCACGTGAGTGACAATTTTGGGAGGGAGGATAACCATCTTCCCCTGGGCACCGGCGCCATCAATTTTCCTCGTATCATAAAAGAACTGAAAAAGACCACCTACAATGACACCCTCACCCTCGAAGTCTTTTCCCGTGACAAAGATTACCTGAAACTGAGCCTGGTGAAGATTAAAAAACTCTGGGATAAGTATCCAGAGAAACCTCTCTGATGGTACTGCATTTGCAGGTGCTGCCTGTTTATCTTTCCGGGCTTTTTCGTTGACAATTTTTGAGGAGTGCAATAGCATTTTTTTATGAGTCCAGAGGAAAAAATAAAGTCAGGAGTGTGGGACAGACTCAGGAAACTCTGTGAGGTAGTAAAAGGCAAGCGGAAGGTTCTGATCATCACTCATAATAACCCGGATCCTGACTCCGTTGCCAGTGCCTGGGCGTTAAAATATATTCTCCAGCACTTTTGTAAAATCAGTTCTGTTATTGTCTACGGAGGGATTGTCGGGCGCGGTGAAAACCGGGCCATGATAAAATACCTCCGGATAGAAGTAAAACCTTTTAAGGATATCAACCTCCGCAGCTTTACTACGATTGCGCTCATAGATACCCAGCCTGATGCTGGAAACAATCCTCTTCCCCGCTCTGTTAAAGCCAATATTATCATTGACCATCATCCCATACGATCAAGTTCGAAAGGTGCAGAGTATGTAGATGTCCGCCCGGATTATGGGAGCACCTCTTCGATTCTCGCCGAATATTGTTTAGAGTTTTGCAAGTCTGCCGGGAAAGAGCTGGATAAAAAATTAGCCACCGCCCTTTTTTACGGAATAAAATCAGATACCCGGGACCTGGGGAGAGAAGCAAGTGAGGAAGACATTAGATCAGTCACGGGTCTTTATCCCCTTCTCCTCATCCGGGTTCTCTCTAAAATTGAGCATCCCAAGGTATCGAGGGAGTATGTACGGGCAATTGACAGGGCCTTCAAGGAGGGGAAAGTTTACAGGGATGCGTTGATAGCAGATATCGGTTTCCTCTCTAATCCTGACATGATTGCTGAAATGGCGGATTCCCTGTTGAAAATTGAGGGGATTGAGTGGGTCCTCTGTCTCGGCAGATTCAATGGTGATCTTTATTTTTCTCTCCGGACGAACAAACGGAAGGGGAATGCAGGAAGGATAGCCATCACCATGGCACGGGGGCTGGGAGGGTTTGCTGGCGGGCATGACATGATTGCCGGAGGAAGATTTGAAGAGGGGCGCTTGACGGAGGAAGAAAAAAGAGAACTGCTTTTCAAAATAGGGGAACGGTTTTTGAAATCCATCAAGCGGCAGAATATAACCCCATCCAGTATTATGGAAGAGGATTGAAGAAGGGCTGGTGGAAAGAAAAAGCATAGCAAGGGCCAAGAAGAAGTCAGCATTTCTGGTCATTGACATGCTGAATGATTTCGTCCTAAAAGGATCTCCTCTTGAAGTTCCGGATACGAGGAAGATACTTCCCCTGCTGAAACAGAAGTTAGTGAGGGCAAGAAAAAAGGGGATACCCATTATCTACCTCTGTGATGCCCACGATAAAAACGACCGGGAGTTTGAAAGGATGAACTGGTCTCCCCATGGGGTGAAAGGGAGCAGAGGGGCAGAGGTGGTGAAAGAACTGAAGCCTCTTCCCGAAGATACCATCGTCAGAAAGAAGAGCTACTCAGGCTTCTACCGGACTGCTTTGCTTAGAGTTTTAAAGAGGCTTTCAGTCGAAGAAATCACTCTCGCCGGATGCGTCACGAATATCTGTATTCTCTATATTGCTTATGAAGCTGTAGTCAGAGGGTATGACGTTACCGTTCTGAAGGATTGTGTTGCCGGCCTGGACAGGTATGATCACAATTTTGCCCTGCGGCAGATGGAGAAGGTTCTGGGAGTGGAGGTAGTCTGATGTTCCATATTGCAAGTATCGAGGAGATCAGGAAGGGAAAGGTAACTGATGTCTATTTTGAGCGGACTCTCCAGGTACTGAAAGCGAAGGGGATCGACAAACGGGTGAAGGCCGAGTTCATTTGTAAAAAACTGCCGAATAACTGGCCCTGGGCGGTGCTTGCAGGCGTGGAGGAGTGCATGGAAATTTTCAGGGAGCTGCCTGTCACGGTGCGGTCCATGCCTGAAGGAACCATATTCAGGGCTTATGAGCCTGTTATGGAGCTTGAAGGTAACTATTCAGCATTCGGAAAATTTGAGACCGCTCTGCTGGGGCTGCTCTGCCAGGCAAGCGGTGTGGCTACCAAAGCCGCCCGGTTGAGGAAGTTAGCAGAAAACAGGACGCTCATAAGCTTTGGCGGGAGGAGGGTCCATCCGGCAATTGCTCCGATGGTGGAGAGAAATGCATACATCGGGGGCTGCGACGGGGTGGCAATTGTGAAGAGTGCTGAGTTGATCGGCGAGGAACCATCAGGTACTATTCCTCATGCCCTGGTCCTCATGATGGGAAGTACTATCAAGGCAGTCAGAGCATTTCACGAAGTGATC
>JAPLJA010000231.1 GCA_026388815.1 Pseudomonadota bacterium | reverse complement strand
CCTTGTACGGAACCCTGATTGCAGGCGGGGTAGTAGTCCCTACCAACCCTCTCTATCAGGAACGGGAACTGAAGCACCAGATTGTTGATGCAGGCGCTGAAATTGTGGTCACGCTCGATCTTCTCCTGGAAAAGGTAACCCGTGTGAAGGAAGATACGAAGGTACATACCATTATCCAGACCGCCATTCAGGATTACCTTCCTCCCTTAAAAAGGATTATGTACCCCTTGTTGAACAAAGGCGGAGAGCGAAGCGAAATCAAAAAAGATGACGGTATTCAGTCCTTCAAGAAGCTTATGGCACAGGTGAACGTGAGAGAGACATTCCCCGGGGTATCGTCTGAGGATCTTGCCATCCTTCAGTACACCGGCGGAACAACCGGGTTATCCAAGGGAGCAATGCTCACCCACCGGAATCTGGTCTCCAATACGTACCAGATGAGGAGCTGGTATTTTGCTGTGAGAGAGGGAAAAGAAATCGTTCTCGCTGTCCTCCCCCTCTTTCACTCCTATGGTATCGCTGTCTGCATGAATTTTTCAATCATTACAGGAAGCACGATCCTCCTTATCCCCCGCTTCTCCCCGCCTGAGTTGCTCAAGGCAATTCAGGAACGCCAGGTAACCCTCTTTCCCGGTATCCCCGGAATCTACTCCGCCCTTATCCATTACCGGGGGCTGAAAAAATACAACCTCTCCACCATCCGGTTCTGTATCTCCGGCGCAGCCCCTCTCCCAATAAAAATTATGGAGGAGTTTGAACAGTTGACCGGTGGATTGATCCTCGAGGGATACGGACTGAGCGAGGCTTCTCCGGTTACCCACTCCAACCCTCTCTATAAACAGAGAAAGACCGGCAGCATCGGTCTTCCTCTGCCTGATACAGACTGCAGGATCGTGGATCTTGAAACGGGCAGCAGGGAATTACCGGTGGGGGAGGAAGGAGAGCTCTGCATTAAGGGACCCCAGGTAATGAAGGGTTACTGGAACAGGCCCGACGAAACCACCAACACCATCAGGGAGGGATGGCTTTACACCGGCGATATTGCCCGTATGGACAGTGACGGGTACTTTTATATTGTAGACCGTAAAAAAGACATGATCATCTGCGAGGGCTTTAATGTGTATCCAAAGGAGATTGACGATCTGCTCCTCAGGCATCCCAAAATCCTTGAAGCAGCAACTGTCGGCATACCGGATGAACTCCGGGGCGAGAGGATCCATTCCTATATCGTTATCAAAGAGCATGAAACAGCCACCCCGGACGAGATCCTTGCCTATTGCAGGGAAAATCTGGCAAAATATAAAATTCCCAGGCGGATTCTTATCCAACAATCCCTCCCCAAAAATTCGCTTGGAAAGATTTTAAAGAGGGAGCTCAAGAAAGAAGCTTCCGCAGGTTAACGAGAAAGGATAACCTATGATCGAACGGTATACACTAAAAAAGATGGGGACGATATGGAGTTCTGAGAACCGGCTTCAGAAATGGCTTGCGATCGAGATTCTGGTCTGTGAAGCCCTGTGCAAAAAAGGTCTCATACCTAAAAAAGCGCTTGCAAACATCAAAAAGAAGGCGGCTTTCCAGATTCCCCGCATCGAGGAAATTGAAAAAACCACAAAGCATGATGTTATATCATTCATTACCAACGTGGCAGAAAATATCGGCGAGGACGGCCGCTACCTCCACTGGGGAATGACTTCCTCTGATATCCTTGACACTTCCCTTTCTCTGCTTCTCAAAGAAGCGGCGGAGATTATCCTTGAAGACATCGACGCCTTCTTAACCACACTGAAGCAGAAAGCCTTTGAACATAAGAATACGGTAATGATCGGAAGAACCCATGGGGTCCACGCAGAGGCCATCACGTTCGGCTTGAAGATGGCACTCTGGTATGAAGAGATGAAGAGAAACCGCCAGAGGATGGAGAGTGCTCAGGAACGGATCAGCTACGGAAAGATTTCAGGGGCAGTCGGGACATTCTCCTATCTTCCACCGGATGTTGAGGATTTTGTCTGCAGGGAGCTCGGCCTAAAGCCCGCCCCGGTCTCAAGCCAGATTCTCCAGAGGGATCGTCATGCCGAATATTTCACCACCCTCGCAATCATTGCAAGTTCGATAGAAAAGTTTGCCCTGGAAATCAGGCATCTTCAGAGGACAGAGGTGCTTGAGGCAGAAGAGTTCTTCAGCAAAGGGCAGAAAGGCTCATCAGCCATGCCGCACAAGCGGAATCCGATACTCTCAGAAAACCTCTGCGGCTTAGCCAGGCTGGTCAGGGGCAATGCCTCCGCTTCCCTTGAGAACATGCCACTCTGGCATGAGCGCGATATCAGCCATTCATCCGTCGAGAGGGTAATAGCCCCGGACAGCACCATCCTCATAGATTTCATGCTCACCCGCATCAATAGCCTCATAGCAAACCTGGTCGTGTACCCGGAGAATATGGAGAAAAACCTGCGGCTCACGGGCGGGCTCTTCTCCTCCCAGAAGCTCATGCTTCACCTGATAGAAAAGGGGTTAACCAGGGAAGAGTCATACCAGCTCGTTCAAAAAAATGCCATGAAGGCATGGAAGACGGGTAAAGACTTCAAGAAAATGATCCTGCACGATGAAGTGATTAAAAAACACCTCCCGGCACAAGAGATCGAGAAATGCTTCAGCCTCAAGGATCACCTCCGTAATGTGGACACAATATTTAAGCGGGTTTTTACTCGTTGAACATTCTCATCATTAAACTCAGCTCTATCGGTGATGTAGTCCATACCCTTCCCTCCTTAGCTGCACTGCGCTCTCTCTATCCGGAAAGCCGGATCAACTGGATCGTCGAAGAGGAGGCTTATGACCTCGTGCAGGACAACCCCCTGCTGGATGAAGCAATCCCTCTCTCACGACAGAGATGGCTGCATAACCTGACCCACCTCTCTCGCCTCCCTGAGACAGCGAGAGAAATCTATTGCTTTTTTAAAAAGATACGGCTACAGGATTACGATATTGTCATAGATTTTCAGGGGCTCTTAAAGAGCGGGGTCCTGGTCTTCCTCTGCAGGGGAAAAAGGAAAGTCGGTTACAATCACACCCGTGAATTCAGCTACCTCTTCCTGAATGAAAAGGTCAGTCTCTTTGACAAAGAGGTGCATGCGGTTGAGCGTTATCTCAATCTCGTAAAATACCTGGGGGCAGAAAATATCTCCTGCTCCTTCCCCCTGACTATTACCTCTGAAATCAAAGAAAACGTGTTGCGGGTGCTCCGGGATAACGGCATTCGAGAAGGCCTGCCGGTTATCGTCTTGAATACCTGGGCACGTTGGGAAAGCAAGCTTTGGGGGGAAAATAATTTCGCCCGGCTTTCCGACCTTGCCGTGGATAACCTCAATGCCCAGGTAATTCTTACAGGGTCCGGGCAGAATGCCCCAGGCAATGCAAGGATACTCTCTCTCATGAAAAACAGGGCTATCGACCTGGCAGGGAAGATTACCTTGCGAGAACTTGCTTTTCTCTTCACCTTGAGCGATTGTGCAGTCACGCTGGATTCAGGACCCCTGCATATTGCCAGCGCAATGAATGCCCCGGTTATTTCCCTTTTCGGTCCCACTGCTCCCTGGAGAACCGGCCCCTATCCTCCCGGAAACAGTATGGTCATCCGTAAAGATATTCCCTGCAGCCCCTGCTTTAAAAGGAAATGTGATGAAAGAACCTGCATGAAAAGTATT
>JAPLJA010000025.1 GCA_026388815.1 Pseudomonadota bacterium | reverse complement strand
TTCTGGATTCTGACTCCTGAATTCTGTATTCTATTTTTCCGTTCTTCCCTAATCCCCAACCCCGAATCCCTAATCCCTGTCTTTCCCCTCCTACCTTCTGACTCCTGACTCCTGACTTCTGAATTCTGCTTTTCCCCCCTTTTCTTTCCCCCCCGAATGCACTATGTAAAAGGTTAATTTCCCTGGGATGAGTGGTATTGGTGAAGAGTGGAGGACTGTTAAATGTCAAGAGCAGGCACTTTAACTTAACGTAAATTAAAATTAACAATATTTGGGGATGCCACGGAATTATTAATTGGAACATTCCCAAAAGACGGAGCAATTTCATAGAGGTAAAATTTAAGAACAACGGAGTGATGCCTTGAACATAGACTTCAAGAGTCTCTTCACCAAAGCAATGGGTCCGGAAATTGCCCCATACCCTTACCAGATTTCTCTCGCCGCGAATGATTGGCCTGATATTGTGAAAATCGAGACCGGCATGGGCAAGACAGCTGGCATTATCTTGGCCTGGCTGTACAAACGCCTCCAGGGAGACCCACGAACCCCCCGCCGTCTTGTCTACTGCCTGCCTATGCGGGTGTTGGTTGAGCAAACAGCCTCATGTGCAGGGCGGTGGATTGAAAGACTCGTTGACAGCAAGATTATTCCCCCTGAAAAACAGCCCTCAGTATATGTCTTAATGGGTGGAGACATAGATAATGACTGGGACAGGTATCCTGAAAATGAGGCAATCCTGATAGGAACGCAGGATCAACTCCTTTCCCGTGCTCTTAACCGCGGTTTTGCGACCAGCCGGTTCCGGTGGCCCATTCAGTTTGGACTTCTCAACAACGACTGCATGTGGGTAATGGATGAAGTGCAGTTGATGGGATCGGGCCTGGCGACAACCGCCCAAATGGCAGCCTTCAGGGGAAAAATGGGGACTCTTTTCCCCACGCATTCACTTTGGATGAGTGCCACCTTGCAGAAGGACTGGCTGAATACGGTAGATTTTTCATCGACGAAGAAACATCTTGCCGAAATTACGCTTACCGATGAGGATAAGCAGAATCCTTCGGTGAGAAAAAGATTTGAGGCAAGCAAGTCCCTTAAAAAGGTCGATGTCTCAGGAGAAAAGCCCGCAGAGATTGCCGAACTGATCCTTGATGCACACCAGAAGGGTACCCGCACCCTTGCAGTTTTCAATACGGTGAGGCGCGCTACCGAGATTTATTCAGCACTCATGCAGAAAAAACCCGACGCAGGTGTTTCTTTGATCCATTCCCGATTCAGGCCAGGGGATCGACAAAGGGCTCTAGAAAAGATACTGGCATCACCTGGGAAAAAGGGATCAATCTGCATTTCCACGCAGGTGATCGAAGCCGGAGTTGATATCTCCTCGGCAACCCTCCTGACAGAACTTGCCCCCTGGTCTTCCCTCGTGCAGCGGTTCGGGCGCTGCAACCGCTATGGCCTGGATTCTCAAGCAAAGGTGATCTGGATCGATATAGATGAAGAAGGGGCTTTGCTGCCTTACAATAAGGAGGAAATTGATCAGGCCCGTTCCGAGCTTATTAAGCTCAAGGATGTGGGTCCCCAGCGCCTTCCGGCCGTACTCACCAAGGTGGATTACGTACATGTACTGCGTCAAAAAGACCTGGTTGACATCTTTGATACATCCCCAGACCTGGAAGGGTTCGACATCGACATCTCGCGGTTTATCAGGGAATCAGCCGACTATGAGGTTCAGGTCTTCTGGCGTGATTTGCCCACGGAAGGTCCCAGCGAAGAAGAATCCGCTCCTTCCCGTGAGGAACTCTGTAGCGCTCCGCTTTCGGATTTAAGAAAAGCAGAGCAATGGGAGAGATGGCACTGGGACCACCTGGAGAAACGCTGGGCCTTGCCCAGAAGCTTATCACCAGGAATGGTCCTGATGCTTCGGGCATCCGCCGGAGGCTACAGCCCCGAATTAGGGTGGACAGGTGACCCCCACCATATTCCCCTTGTCATTATTGCAGAGAGAGAGTCAGAAGAGGCCGTTGATGATGACCGGTTTAGTGCCACCACCTGGCAAAAGCTCGGCGAACACAACGATGACGTTGTAAAGGAAATGGAAACAATCCTATCTCGATGCCCACTCCCCGACCGGAAATGGCAAGACCTTCTCCACGTTGCGGCCCGCTGGCATGATGCCGGGAAGGCACATAAAGTATTTCAGGAAGCTGTACTCGGTAATCCACCGGAGGCTGATCCCTCTGTAGTATGGGGGAAGACTGGCAAGAAGAGCATTGCGTATCAGCGGAGAGGATTTAGGCATGAATTAGCGTCTGCCTTAGCTGCCCTGAAGAATCATATCCCTGATCTTATCGCCTATCTTATAGCTGCGCACCACGGAAAGGTCAGGCTCTCGATCCGTTCTCTTCCCATTGAGGCCATTCCAGATGACCCTGCTGTTCGATTTGCCCGGGGTATCTGGGACGAGGATGTTCTTCCAGATGCAGATTTAGGCGGAGGGCACCATCTTCCCGAGACAGTCCTCAATTTATCCTGTATGGATTTTGGAGAAGGCCCAACTGGGCCAAGCTGGCTGGCACGGATGATTGCTTTGCGGGACGACCCCTCTCTTGGTCCCTTCAGGTTGGCATACCTTGAGGCAATTCTCCGGGCGGCAGATTGGCGGGCAAGCCAGCGCGCCGGAGGGAATCATGCATAGCCACGCACTCAGCGGATGCATGACCAAGCCGCTCAGCAGCTATTTAAAAGCGATCGCTATCCTCCGCATTCTCACCGAACAGAAGGATTCAGAAGCGAAAGGCTGCTGGGCAGGGGAACATTTCCTTCTCCATACTCACTTGGATCGCGACGCTCTCATAAACTTTTTCTGCACAGAGTATTCTCCCACCCCCATTGTTGCACCGTGGAACGGTGGGAGCGGATTTTATTTGGGGGATTCCCATGAGGGAATTGATGCCATTCTTAAAAATAGTGACAAGCGCTTCGACAGCTATCGTCAGGTTATTCACCAAGTAAGGACCTGGGCAGAAATACCCGCATTTGATACAGTTGGGGATGTCCGCAATACGTTACTTGCAGCCCTGAAACCATTGCGGCCCGGCAAGCAAAAGGAGAAGTTGGAAAGTCTGCTGCAGGAGATTGAAGAAAAATCAGGACCGTTGAAAAAATACTTGGGGCGGTTCGGGTTTGGGATAACGCTTGCGGCAGTAGAAGGGGAAACACAAAAAGAGGGAGAACATCAGGCGGAATGGAGAGACTGGTGGCATATAATTAAAAGGGCCCGAACCTACGCTAACAATTTCCGACGAAGCCTTGATAAAGAGAAGATTCTCCCCATCTGCCGTAATAACCTTCCGGAATCAGTTATCCATTGGATTGACGCCGTCTGCACGCTTCAATCCCGAGGCAACGCAAAGTATAACCCCGTGCTCGGAACGGGTGGCAACGAAGGACGGCTGGAACTCAGTAATAATTTCATGCAGCGGGTGACAGAATTGTTCATCAATGCAAGCCTTGAAAAAAATAAGAACTTATTCCTATCCTCTGTATTCGAGACAACCATACCGGGACTCACGGATGGTAAAATTGGTCAGTTTGACCCTGGTCGTGCCGGCGGATACAATCAGGGGATGGAAGTTGAAACAAAGGATTTCAAGATCAATCCCTGGGATTTCATCCTCACCATAGAGGGTGCCCTGGTTATCTCCGGTTCTCTATCCCGGCGCATCCCCACGGAAGAACGCGGGTATTTCACCATGCCATTCACCGTTTTTTTCTCATCTGTTGGTTTTTCTTCTGCCGCTTACGAGGAAAAGGGGAGATACGAGACCTGGTTCCCGGTCTGGACCAGCCCGGCGCGTTTCCCTGAAATCAAATACCTTTTTGGTGAGGGGAGGGCCGTCCTCGGGAGAAGGATAGCAAGAACCGGCCTCGAATTTTCACGTGCTGTTGGAATGCTGGGAGTAGACCGGGGCATAGACTCTTTCGAGCGGTATGCCTTTCTCAAGAGACGTGGCGATAGTTACATTGCCCTTCCAGCGGGACGCATCCCCGTGCGTTTCAGCCCGATCTTGGAGCTCCTTGATGAACTCGATCGGCCAATTATGCAGGTCAGGAATTTCTTGAAGGGATTCAAGAATGTCCCCGCCACTTACCTGGGTGCGCAAAAGAACGTTGACGAGGCGATTTTCGCCTGCACCCAGAAACCAACCCCATCAAGTTTCTCCCACCTAATGAGGGCTATAGGAAATCTGGAGGAGTTGATCGCCCGACGTGATCGTGAGAAAGACCCCAAGTTCAGCAAACCTCTTTCGGGGCTCTCCCCGAGATGGGTTGAGGCCTGCGATGACGGCAGCGTGGAGGTGCGGATAGCGGCAGCCTTGGCCTCGATCCGCGGTTCCGGAAAGGTTGGCCCCTTGAGAAGCAACATGGCCGGTGTAGACCCTTCACAACCGTGGCTTTGGGCAGTTGGCAAAGGGCAGAAGAACTGGTACGGAAATACCCTGGCTGACCGGTTAAGCGGGGTTTTGAAGCAACGGCTGATGGATGCCGTAAGGACCCTCTCGCCCTCTATCCCGACAGCGGCCACCCTTCCCATTTCTCCGCATGATGTCGCTCCCTTTGTCTGGGGCCAGTGCGATGATTCGAAGATCGAAGAACTCCTGTGGGGATTCTTACTCATCGATTGGAGGAAATATGAACTCCGTTCAATACGGGAACGCTGGAGAACGCCCCTGTCTGAGCATCCGCTCCCGAGGTCCTGGTGCCTTCTCAAACTTCTGCACCAGCCCGAGAAGATAAGAAGCAAGGTCGTTAAAATCGAGCCGAGGATCATCCCGCTCCTTATGGCGGGGAGACTGGAAGACGCCTGCGATACCGCGCTTCACCGTCTGCGCGTTTCGGGGCTATCTCCATTTCAGGTCGTTTATGAAGACAACATTGACCCAGCACGGTTAACAGCAAGCCTTTTAATATCTGTGAAGGACCAATGGCAGATGGAATCCTTGGTCCTTGAACCATTTAAAAATGGGGGAGGAGGAAAACATGTTTGAGAATCTTAGTCAAGCAAAACGGCTGCTCATGGAGGTGGATCTTGTTCCGGTCCAGGGAGACAGGTTTCAACCGACAGGGTTTCCTGATATCGGAAGTGCCACATACAATCTGCCTGATGGGACTCGCATGCTTCTCGTGGAGTCGGCGCAATCCATGGCGAACCGGTTGGAGGCCACGATCATAGGTCCGGACAACGAAATCATCGAGGAACTGAAGGGCATTCCCTATATCCGCGCCCGGCTGGTCGGAAAAACCGAGACGACCACCAACTCCCTCACCGAGGCTCACCGAATAAATTCTCCCTGGATCATATCTGACAAAGCGTTTCAGGAAAAATTTAAAGAAGACGCCGCATACGAGGAGAATAAACCACTCAACTGGCAAAAGATTGCCAGAGCCCTTATGAAACATGACACGAATTCCCTGTTGCACGGGGCATTCCTCGCCAATCTCGGAGATGGGCGCATAAAGGTTCCCCGAGCCCTCTCAGCCTTTATCGAGGCAAAAAATGTGCGGGAGGTTGTATCCGGAGGCGTCAAGAATAATCCCATAGACCCAACAGGAACACTCCGGGCCAAGGGATACCCTAAAAACGTCTATGGCAACGTCCCCTATCAGAGGACTGAGTACACGGCAGAAACAATAACTGCCTTCTTCAACCTGGATGTGGGTCTCCTGAAAAGCTACGACCTCGGCCAGGATGCATTTGAACTGCTGGTTGCCTTGGCCCTCTATAAGATTGGCGCCTTTATTGAAGATGGAACAAGGCTCCGCACCGCCTGTGACCTGAAAGCCGAGAGCGGGATCAAGATAACTGAGCCGGCTGGATTTATAGTTCCGGATAAAACGAAGATTCTCCAGCATCTCAGGAAAAAGATCGACGCGTGCAAGTCCCTGTTTGCTGACCCTCCCGTAACAGAAATTAAGACGGAAGCGGTCATAAAAAAGAAGGGTAAAGAAGCGGATGAGGAAGAAGAGGTTGAACAGGATTAACAGCGAGGGGGTCGTATGCTGATAATTGAACTTCAGTT
This sequence comes from Pseudomonadota bacterium, assembly GCA_026388815.1. GTDB lineage: Bacteria > Desulfobacterota > WTBG01 > JAPLJA01 > JAPLJA01 > JAPLJA01. Next base: position 10,512 of record JAPLJA010000025.1, on the reverse strand, counting down.
TCTCACGGGGAGGTTTCACGCGACCCCGTGGGGCCGTAACGTAAACGAGGGGGAAGCAGAGTGGCCTCCTTCGCCCTTCAGGCTGGCGAGGGCCCTGGTGGATGTATGGAAACGGAAAAAGGCTGACTGGCATGATTCCCGCATGATCCCTATTTTCCGTGCCCTCAGCGCTCCTGTGCGATTCCTGCTTCCGGATGCTTTGTCTGCCCATACGCGGTCTTTTCTGAGCAGCAACGAGAGGGACCCTTCAAAAAAGCAGCTGGTTTTCGATCCCTTCATTGCTTTGGATCGGGGGGCAAAAGTTCTCATGGGGTTCGACTGCGATCTCCCGGAGGAATCTAAGCAAGATCTTGCAGCCCTCCTAAGCGAGCTCAATTACCTGGGAAGGTCTGAGTCCTGGGTGCGTGCACATTTAGTCACAGCTTCATCTCCGTCGGAATGGAACTGCATCCCGGTGGATTCCGAATTCAGTCAACAGAAAGGGGATGTCATCCGCGTAGCCTGTCTCCTGCCGCCCCCAGATTTTGAACGATTACAATACCGGCCTTCATGCACCTGGGTGGAGGCGCTTTGTCTCAACTCCCAGGATCTTCTGAGAGAGGGCTGGAGCAACCCTCCAGCCTTGCATTGGGTCACATATTCCTTAGAACGCAAGGTCTCACAACGCCCTGTAAAAAGGGATATATCCCCAAAGCATTTCCGGTATGCGAAATACGCATTGTCCTCGAAGGTATTGCCCTCGATCCAGGAGACGGTCCTTTTCGCAGAAAGGGTTCGTGGACACCTGATGGGCATACATAAGAGGATCAAGAACCAGGATCCATCCCTTGTCTCCCGGGCCTTCAGTGGCAAAGATGTCTCAGGCAGTCCTCTTAAGGGACACAGGCATGCCTTCTTCCTCCCGACGGATGAGGACTGTGATGGCAAGCTGGATCATCTTCTGATCTCTGCTGCTGAGCCGTTTGACGCCACGGAATTGATGGCCTTGGACCGCCTGAGGTCGGTCTGGCAGAGCAAAGGACGGCCCGATGTCAATTTTATCCTTACCAGCCTTTCAGCGGAGATTCCGGGAGAGACAGCGACCGAGTGGGTAAGCGCCACCCCTTTTATTACGTCCCGCCACTACCGAAAGGGGAGAGGACATTTCGGTGAGTGGCTGACATGTGAGGTGGTAAAGGAATGTTCCTTCCACGGTCTCCCCGAACCACATACTGTAGCGTGGATACCCCATACCATACATACTCCCCATGAGATCAGGTGGTTTGACTTTGTCCGCAGCCGAAAAGATACCATACCCCCTCATGGATACGGTTGCATTCTCAGATTTGATAATCCCGTGAGAGGGCCATTCTCCATGGGCAGTGGGTGTCATTTCGGGCTTGGTCTCTTTATGCCGCTCAAGAAAGACGTATCAGCGCGGACCTCGAGTCAGGGCGATTTACCAGAGGGGTTCGCGCATGAACAATTTCAACAGGTTATGTAAGAAAATACGGGTTTGGGCGTTCGGTCTGCAGCAGCGAGGAGGGAGTCCGCGGAATATCCTTAGAAAGCGATTTTATTTAAAGGAGTTATATGACATGAGTTGCACCGCGGTTAGACACCGCGGCCCCATTGAAGCGAACTGTAAGGGGTTTGTAGCTACCATATTTGCCACGTTGCACCGCGGTTAGACACCGCGGCCCCATTGAAGCACTACAATCCCCGCACCATTTCAAGTTACACCCCGGTTGCACCGCGGTTAGACACCGCGGCCCCATTGAAGCTGCTGATACAGGAAATCCCTGAATTCCCTCGGCATGTTGCACCGTGGTTAAATACCGCGGCCCCATTGAAGCACCTATCAGTGGAACGAAACGGGAATCTCAAAATGTTGCACCGTGGTTAAATACCGCGGCCCCATTGAAGCATTTTTATCATTGCCATTTGCCTCTGTTTTGCGATTGTTGCACCGTGGTTAAATACCGCGGCCCCATTGAAGCTGTTTTATTGCTCTGCTCCTGACATCGGTGCTTGTTGCACCGTGGTTAAATACCGCGGCCCCATTGAAGCTCAGGAATATCAAAAACTTTTGCGCGCTCGTGATGGTTGCACCGTGGTTAAATACCGCGGCCCCATTGAAGCCGCACAAGTTGAGTCTCAATATTTTGATGGCTTTATGTTGCACCGTGGTTAAATACCGCGGCCCCATTGAAGCAGTGAAGATGAATATTTGCTAACGGCAATCAGAAAGTTGCACCGTGGTTAAATACCGCGGCCCCATTGAAGCAGACAGGCTGTTCAAGAGGTCGAAGACATCGAGCGTTGCACCGTGGTTAAATACCGCGGCCCCATTGAAGCGGCTTGTTATCCACCGTGATGATCTCCGGCATTACGTTGCACCGCGGTTAGACACCGCGGCCCCATTGAAGCATCTTTTGGAATCTAAGTATGTTATGAAGTTCCTTGTTGCACCGTGGTTAAACACCGCGGCCCCATTGAAGCCGTATACAGGCTGACTTTTTTCTGTAGCCTTCACAGTTGCACCGTGGTTAAACACCGCTACGGAAATGCAGGGACGCTTCCCCTATTCCGCCGATATGCAGGGTCTAAAAAGATCGCCTGCCCAATCTCAACCCGCAATTTGTATTGACACCTCAGCTTTCATTATATAGATTCCAGACAGTATCTGTGCCCAGATAAAGCTTATAGGCTTATGACCGGAATTAAATATTTAATGATCAGCATAGGAACCTTGTTTTTATCTCTCGTGCTCATGGGGAGTGGAGTGAAAGCAGGTGAGGCTAAAGATGATAGGATAAAGCTGCCTGCACCACGTTATGAAGGTAAGACCTCAAAAAATAGAGAATCGGGGACAAGTTCACATTTCCTTCTGCGAGAAGAGGCTAAATGAATAAAGACAGTTTCAATACACTGGTTAAAAAAGGCGAATCCGAAGTTTTAGAGTTTAAGGAAGGATCCGACAAAGAAGTCATAGAGACTGCTGTTGCCTTTGCCAACACAAAGGGCGGTACCATTCTTATCGGTGTTGCTGACAATGGAAAGGTAAAAGGTGTTCAGGTCGGGAAAGAGACCTTGAAAAACTGGGCCAACGGAATTTCGCAGGGCACTGATCCCCGTATCATCCCTGAAATTGAACAAAAGGAGATAGACGGCAAAACTGTTGTTATAGTCCGGATAAAAGAATTCCCCATAAAACCTGTCGCTGTCAAAGGCAGATGCTATAGACGTGTCGGCAACAGCAACCGTATTATGACAACGCAAGAGATTGCTGAGATGCACATTCACTCTGTAGGAACAAGCTGGGATGCATTTCCTGCTGAAAATAAGACTCTTAAAGATATAGATTTAAAAAAAGTTGGAAAATACATAAGAGAAGCTAATGCGACTGGAAGGAGAAAGATAGCGGAAAACCCTACGGAAGTTCTTAAAAAGTTGGAATTAGTTAAAGACGGAAAAACTACATGGGCTGCTCTTCTGACATTCGGCAAAGAACCCCAGAGACCGCTGCTGCAATCCGCCGCGCATTGCGGGAGATTCAGAATAGATAAAACCCAGATAATAGATGACCTGATGGTTGAGACTGATTTGATTAGCCAGGTTGATGAAGTGATGAAGTTCATCACGAGGAATATAAGTGTGAGATATGAATTTGAAGGAAAGCCCCGGAGGAAGGAGGTCTGGGAGTATCCTCTGGAGGCCATAAGGGAGGCGGTCATAAACGCAGTAGTTCATAGAGACTACACAGCCCCTTCAAATGTCCAGGTTGAGATTTACGACGACAGAATAGAGATATGGAATCCAGGAAGACTACTCCCTGGGATAATAATTGATGATTTGTATAAGAAAGAACACAAGTCTGTAATCAGAAATAAGTTAATTGCTCAAATATTCTATGACATTGGGCATATTGAAAAATATGGGAGCGGTACTATCAAAATAATAGACTTCTGCAAGCGTGGTGGGATTCCTTTGCCAGAGTTCAAAGAAGTCTCTGGTGGTTTTTCCGTTGTTCTCAGAAAAGACATTTATACAGAAGAGTATCTCCGCAATCTTGGCTTGAATGAACGCCAGATTCAAGCTGTGATGTATGTGAAGGAAAAGGGCAAGATTACAAACAAGGGCTATCGAGAAATAACTGGACTTTCAGACGAAGGTGCAAGGATCGATTTGAACACATTGGTTGAGAAAAAAATACTTCTATTGAGAGGCAAAGGAAGAAGCGTCCATTATATTCTTGGCAATTAGTTGGCATTTACTTGGCGATCCTGGTGATTATCTGGCAATTAGCACATCAGGTCAAAGGGGCCATGAGTAAATGCAGGGGACGCTTCCCCTATTCCGATATGCTTACTTCTGCCTTTCTTTTATTTATCATATCTCATTAAAAGGATCTGAAAAGATCGCCTGCCCAATCTCAACCCGCAATTTGTATTGACACCTCAGCGTTCATTATATAGATTCCAGATTGTATAATCAGCAATCAGATACGATGAGAAAGCTATCTCTGCTTTTTATGGAAAGAAATTGGGGACGGGTTCATATTGCTGAAGGCGACTTTTAACACATTGATGGCCGAGATTCGGGCGAAGGATTTGGAGGTAAAAGGTGCCTGATCTTGACTTTTGACATTAGCAGAAAGGGAAAATCGGGAACGGGTCATATTTCTCTATAATTCAGATGTCTCAGACAGTGCAAATGAGATATGCAATATTTATGGCTCAAGGGGGGATGAGTTTTTAACAGACATTTATGAGAAGAATATCGGTACATCCGTATAGGTACAGAGACCCGCATTATACACAAGGAGCTTGCAATGAGTTCTGAAGAAAAAATATTTTTCACAATAATAACACCTCTCAATATTGAAGTCAGAACAACGGTTAACTATTGGGAATACCTCACTACAATGAAACATCCGGTCATGAAAGGTAAAAAAGATATTGTTGAGGCTGTCCTCCAATTCCCGGATGAGATTAGGCAGAGCCGGACTGATAAAGATGTGTTTCTTTATTATAAACAGTCTGATAAACTATATTGTGTAGTTGTCAGACACAGCGGCACAGAAGGCTTCTTGATAACTGCTTACCCAACGGATAGGGTTAAAGAAGGAGATACGATATGGACAAAGTAGTTGTTTACTACCACCAGGATTCAGACACGATGGATATTTGGTTTGGCAATCCCGAAGATGAATCCACCTGCGAAGAAGCAGGGGAAGGTATCATCCTTAAAAAAAACAAAGATGGAAAGACAATCGGGATTGAAAAACTCTATGTCAGCAAAACTGTTGGCATTGATAAGCCGTTGCCGGTGGAATTGATAGTAGCTTAGAGATACATGTATAGGCGCGTAAATGGTGCCTGGTCTTGACTTTTGACATTAGCAGAAAGAGGTATCAGCTCTTTTCCCTCTGACTTTCCCACCCGATGAATTGATCACATAAATAGTAAAGGACAGAATTCAGTAGTCAGAAGTCAGAATTCAGAATAAAAACAGAGATTAGGAATTAAGGAATTGGGGTTAGTCAGTTTCCAGTTTGGGCTTTCTCCTGTTCAATTTTTTCATGAAGCCACATGGACATAAGCTGGGTGAAGGGGATCCCCTTCCGGCGGGCTATGCGTTTAGCCAGAGAGAGGTCAAAGGGATCAATACGCAGTGATACAGGCTGCCGGGGCGGCCGAGTGGCACGAAAGGACTGACCCTTTCCAAGAAGTCTTTCAGTGTCCTCTGGTTTTTCTTTGGCAATGGAAGTATCCCAGGTGTTGGCTTCTTCTTTCAGCATTCTTCTCATTTTTTCTGGAAGTTTACTCATTTAACCTCTTCAACCTGTTCAGGTCGGAGACCATGCCTGGCGATGTGTTTAATATTGTCATCATCCCAGTCAGGCTCAAGAGAAGGGTCAGGTTTAATCACAGATATAACATAGCGTAATTATTTGATTACGTCAAATGTGGTTTTTTAAAACGACCCCAATCTCAACTCGCAATTTGTATTGACACCTCTACATTCATTATATAGATTCCAGACAGTATCTGTGCCCAGACAAAGCTTATAGGCTTATGACCGGAATTAAATATTTAATGATCAGCATAGCTGCCTTCTTCTTGTCACTCGTGCTCATGGGGAGTGAAGTAAGAGCAGGTGAGGCTAAAGATGACAGGATAAAGCTGCCTGCACCACGTTATGAAAGTAAGACCTCATTGGAAACGGCTCTGCATGAGCGGAGATCAGTCAGGCATTACAGAAACGAGCCGTTAACAATTTCCGAAATATCGCAACTTCTCTGGTCAGCACAGGGGATTACTGCATCAGGCGGCTTGAGGACTGCTCCCTCTGCTGGTGCTCTCTATCCACTTGAGGTTTACATCATTGTTGGGAATGTAACGAACATGAAAAGCGGCATATACAAATATATTCCTGTGAGCCATGAGCTTGTAAAAGTCATTGAGGGAGATAAGAGGTCAGAGCTGAGCAAAGCAGCCCTTCATCAGTCCCCAATCACTGAAGCCCTTGCCGTTATCGTATTTTCTGCTGTCTATGAACGTACAACCGGAAAATATGGAGAGAGGGGTATTCGATATGTACACATGGAAGCCGGTCATGCAGCACAGAACATCCTGCTCCAGGCAGTCTCATTAAACCTTGGGACAGTAGTGATCGGGGCTTTTAAGGATGAAATGGTGAAGAAGGCGCTCAATCTGGGAGATAAAGAAGAGCCCCTGTCCATTATTCCTGTAGGAAGGAAGTAAATCGTTTATGGTAGTTTCAGAAAGGAGGGGGGAACAATGCTTCAGTTGTTTTTGATTATAGCTTTATTCATAGCCATTTCAGCCGTTATTTTTGCACTCCAGAACTCCGTTCCCGTAACGGTAAGCTTCTTAATCTGGAAATTTGAAAGTTCATTAGCTTTGGTCCTTTTGATCTCTCTCGGTTTAGGAGTTCTTGTGAGCTTCCTCTTATCAATCCCTACCATGATAAAAAGAAATTGGTCAATTTCGAATTACAAAAAGAGAATTCAGGAACTGGAAGAGAATATTCAAGAGATGGAGAATGCATCTAAGAAAAATAATAAGGTGGTGGGGTCATTGCCAAGTAAGAGTTAAATCTGAAACTGCCGTGCGCCCGTTAAACGTCATAGCAGGCTGCTGAAAAACGTTCATCTGCGTCGTTCCCCTCGTCCTTCGTCGTTGCAGCGTACGTCCATGTACGCCTCACTCCTCAGGATTTCGGGCGCCTTGCATCTGGACATTTTTGATCAGCCTTACAAAAGTTGCTTTTTCAGCACCTTGATAGATGACTATACCTATATAAGAGAAAATTAAAATATCGTATGTCATGTAGTGATATCTTCGGAACGGAGAAATTTGAATGCCCTGTCCATGTCCTGATGGTTGGCAACGAGAACGAGGATATCGTTTTCCCTGATAATAAAGTCAGATGGAGGGGTGGTAAAGGATTTATCTCCCCGGACGACAGCAATAATAATTGCCCCGGTTTCTTTTCCGAGATCAAGTTCATGAAACGTTTTTCCTGCCGCAACGCATCCACCTGAAACGAGGAAGGTCTCAACGGTCCCGGCGGTAAGGAAATCCATTATCTTTTCCATGGACCGTGCAGTCTTGGAGATCCCCCTCAGCATTCCGTACCTTTCACTTCTGATAATCTTGATTTGAGCATCAATGATATTTCTCGGGATATGGTATTCTTCGAGGGTTCTGGTAAATATTTCAATCGAGGTCTCAAACTCCTCGGGGATAACCTGGTTTGCCCCAAGCTTGTAAAGTTCGTCAATCTCCACGACATACCTTGTCCTTACAATGATGAAGATGTCACGGTTAAGGGCTCTTGAAATCTTAACTGCTGCCTTGATGATCCTGGGATCTGAGATGGCAAAAACGATCACCTTTGCCGTTTTTATCCCGGATGCATTCAGGACTTCCTTGCTTGATACGTCACCGAACAGAATCGGTGCATTCATCTTCAGGGCGTCTTTAACAGTTACAGGGTCTAAATCGATTATGACAAATGGTATGGTAGTTTCTTTTAAAACCCTTGCAAGGTTCTGGCCGTTCAATCCATATCCGGCCACGATAACGTGGTCTTTCATCAACCGGGAGACAGCCCCTGCCTGGTCAGCAGGTTGAGATCTGGAGCGAAATACCTTGCGTGATATTTCAGCAATATGGGGTGCTGCCTGAATGATAAATGGCGTTGCAAACATCGTGAATATCGAGGCGGCAATAAAACCCTGAAAGATATCGTCAGAGAGAAGTCCATGGACCCTGCCGACACTGGCAACAACGAAGGAAAATTCTCCTATCTGGGCAAGACCTAATGCAGTGATGAAAGCGATTCGTGTTATGTAACCCATTATTCTTATCGTGACGAACAGTAACAGGCTCTTCCCGAAAAATATTAAAAGGATGAGGACAGCAATTGGATATATGTTATGAAGCGCTGAACCAAGATTTAAAAGCATCCCGACAGAGATAAAGAAAATACTATTAAAAAGGTCTTTAAAAGGGATGATGTCGGAAACAACCTGATGGCTGTATTCAGACTCAGATATGATAATGCCTGCTATAAACGCACCTAAGGCCAGAGAAAGGCCGAAACGGTTGGTCAAAAAGGCCATTCCGAGGCAGAACAACAGGGTGGTGATTAAAAATGCCTCTCTGATTTTTGTCTGTACAATTAAAAAAAGAACCCTGGGTATTAAAAACCATGCAAGCAATACGATGCCGCCAACTGCAAGGATAGAAAAAGAAAATTTTGAAAAGACAGTAAGCAGGGAAGCAGATGACCCGCCGGCAAGAAGTGGAATTACCATGATCATGGGGACTATCCCGAGGTCCTGGAAGAGAAGGATACCGAGAGAAACCTTTCCCTGGGGTGAGTCAATTTCTTCCCTGTCGGAGATAACTTTTAAGACAATTGCCGTACTGCTGAGAGAGATCAGGAAACCGAAGAATATGCCTTCAGGAACGGAAGCGTGGAACAAGGAAGCGATAACAGCTACTGCCGCAATGGTAGAGAGGACCTGAAGGCACCCGCCGACCCAGATAATTTTTCTGATCTGTTTAAGCCTTTCCAGAGAAAATTCAAGCCCGATGGTGAAGAGCAGCATCACCACCCCGATTTCGGCAAGGACTGAGATTACCAGTGTATCCTTAATGAGGGAAAATCCGCTTGGGCCGATAAGGATGCCTGTGGTGAGAAAACCGGCAACTGCCGGGAGTTTTAACTTATGACTGATGAAAAGAACAACAAGAGATACAGCCAGAACAATAAGGAGTTCATGTAAAAAGTATATTTCCATCGGTTACTATCATAATACAGGTGAAAAGATGGTGTCAAAAAGATAAAGTAGCATTTCTGCCAATACTTCTCAGTTGACACCCATACGCTGATTTAGTAGATACCAGGGTGTGGCAAAAACAATAAAGGCAATAGGGTATAAACAGGAGATTATATGAACGAAGGGAAAAAAGAGTGGGATGAAGGTAATGATTTTGTAGCTAAGATTTTGAAAGGTGAAAATCGCTATTACCAGGAAGTGACCATTACCAAAGTAAATGGAGAATGCCCCTGCGGACATAAGGAAGGAGAAAAATTCAAAGTGACCGCGCTTAACAGCGACGGCCTCTGCGGATCTCTCTACAAGGCTATTCACTCCTCCGTGGTTACCCTCCATTACGGAGGGAGTCTCCTCTGGGAGAAAAACCCAGATACCTTTACCGGTTCCTGCCCGGAGATGGGCCGGGTCGAGGTAGAAGTGAAACGGTTCGAGCAGGAAAAACCGGTTATTGTAAAGAGAAAGACTCCATACCGGGACATGATTGGCAAAGGATTCACTGCCCTGGATAAGTACAAGGTTTTTGTGGAAGTTCTTGATATCGCCCGCAAATGCTACTGGGGGCATAGGGCAGGACAGAAATTTGAGGTTGACCCTTTCAATGTGGGCGGTGCCTGTGGCTTGCTCTACTCTCAGCTTTATCCGTTTATACAGACACTGTTATCAGGAGCTACACCGGTCTGGGCAGGAGCAGAGCATAGCGTAAGCGCCTTGTGTCCTGATCCTTATGATCAGCTTTCCTTCCGTTTGTACCTGGAAGAAAGATAACCAAACCCTTTGATTATAGAGAAAGGAGAAGTCTGATGAAGGTGATAGCGTTTAACGGAAGCCCCCGAAAAGACGGTAATACGGGAATCCTCATTCACCATGTGCTTGATGAATTGAAAAAAGAAAGGATCAAGACTGAGTACATACACATTGATGGAAAGAAGATCAGCGGCTGCATCGCCTGTTACCAGTGCTTCAAGAAAGAAGACAAACAGTGCGCAATAAAAGGTGATGCGGTGAACAGCTACATAAAAAAGATGATGGGAGCTGACGGCATTATCCTCGGCTCGCCTACCTACTTTACTGACATTACGCCGGAAATGAAGGCGCTGATCGACAGGGCAGGGCTGGTAGCCAGAGCTAACAAAGATATGTTCAGGAGAAAGATC
>JAPLJA010000010.1 GCA_026388815.1 Pseudomonadota bacterium | reverse complement strand
CAAATACGTCGGATAGTAAAGCGGATAAGGGATGAAGGAGATAAAGGTATCCAGCACCGATCGCGGGGTAAGGAATCCAACAGGAGATTACCCAAGAAGCTGGTAGAGAGGGTTACGCGGTTGTATCAGGAGAGATATCAGCAGGGAAATCCGGGGACACCATACTGCAGGGAAATCCGGGGACACCATACTAGTTTAATTGATAAGAAAAGGAAAACTGTGTCAGGTCTTGACTTGTGACATTAGATCACTACAGGGCAAGAGATGTTACACAATGAGAGACTGGTCAACCTCGTGGAAGAACAAAGAAGAAATCACATGTGTCAAATGTCAAGACCTGACACCTTTCGCTTCTCACAATGGCAGACGAGCTAGATTTAAATCTCATCGAGAACGCCGAGGACTTTCTGCTCGAGGCCGTTAAGTACGCGAAGGGATCTTCGCCTCGGGATTGGAAGTACGCGGCCCTTCATCTGTGGTCGGCGCTTGAGCTTCTTCTAAAGGCTTTGCTTGAGAACGAGCACTGGAGTTTGCTGTTTGAAGATGTCGACAAAGCGTCCCAAAAGAAGCTGCGGGAGGGCGACTTTCAGACTGTCCGTTTCGATACAGCGCTCGACCGAATCCGCGGGATTGTTGGGGTAGAGCTAGAGCAGAAGGACCTTCGCTACCTTAAACAGCTCCGGGACCTAAGAAATCGGGCCACCCACTTCGCCGCGAAGCTCAAGGTCGAACAGGCGAAGTCTCTGGTAGCTCGTGGCATCAGCGTTTTTCTGACGCTTGAGCAGCGATACCTCCACGAAGAACCGGACAAGGGTCTCGAATACGAGATCAACCAAGACCTTCAAGAGTTTCAGAAGTACGTCGATGAACGGCTCCGCACCCTCAAGCCGGAGCTGGAACGCTCCGACCGGCCTCATCCATGGTTCAGAACGTGTCTTAGCTGCAACCAGGAGACCCTCGTATCCCGTGACGATACTGCCGTTTGCCTCTTCTGTGGAGAGGAGGTGGAGTTCACCGAGCTTGCAGACCATAGCGAGGGACCGGGCGGCCCCTGCCCTGAATGCGAGGACTGTACGCTCGCGTTTGTCTTGCTCAACAATGATGAAGGACGGTTCGTCTGCCCCAAGTGCGGCTTTGAGACTGAGCATAATTTCAACAGCGAATACGGTCGGTACGGAGAGGAGTATTGAAATGAAGACGGCTCGCCAATGTGGAAGAGAAAAAGGGGGCAGGTCTTGATTTATCAGTTATGATCCGCGCTGGACAAAAAAAAGGTTAAAGAGATTTCCACGCCACAGCGTTATTCAAGTAGACCCTTCTTGAGCGAACTATTCTGAAGAAGCAAAATCAAGACGAAAGCAGCGAGAAAAGAGATTATCCACCAGGCAAACATGCGTCATGGGTACGCCTTGAAACAGATTGTAGATCATTTGCGCTTGCACTATACTACGGTCAACAAAACGGTCAAGGAATTGGAGAAGATAAACTTATATCCCAAGACCTGCCACCATTTGTCCCCTGCTAATAATAAAGAGGGCGAATTATGAGTGTCGTAGCAGGTTGCTCTTTATTTGATGGAGTTCTGCTCGCGGCAGATTGCAGAGCCACATTTAAAAGAATAGGATGCCCTGACATTCACTCTGATAATGTACTTAAAGTCTTTGCGTTGCTACCACATACTGCAATCGGATTCGTCGGTGATATCGATGTTGCTTCTTTCTTGCTTAGATCATTATTGGTTCATATAAAAAATCGTAAACACGTTGATCCGATAAGTCTGTCAAATTGGCTCCCACGATTATTCCGCTATGAATTTTCACGATTCAATGCCAAATATGGGGAGCGCACCGTTATTTTTATGATAGCTTCCGTTCTTAAGGATCGACCTAATATCGTTCAAAGAAAGGCTGTAGCCGAACTCGTAAATTACATTGGCTTTGGTAAGAGTCCGATACAACGGACCTGGATGCCAAGTATATTGATTGAGATTCTTAAAATTCCACCTCAGTATGAATGGATTCAAATACCAGGTACTTGTAGAAACATTCTTTATGTCCTAGCGTCTCCTATTTTTGAAATAAGACCTTACCACCCACTACAGTTTGCAGCGATCGGCTCTGGTCAATCATGTATCGAAGAAATCGCACGATACAACGATGCCATTTTCGCACTAGACCCAGGCAACTCATTTGTTGAAAGCTTTCAGTTCCGCGATATTATTCAAGGCTTTATCACTGAACGTGGAATAGAATCAGTCGGAGGTGTTTACCCTGTATTGAAAGTAACAGGTCGAGGTGTTGAAAATCTAGGCATAAGTACTCAAATACCGGTGGGGGGAACGAAAATTGAACTTGTTTTCGAGGCAGGACGTTGGATACAGCGAAATGCCACAATGGGAAAAGAAATACCACTACTCATGCCGTGGGAGTTCTTACAGAAGCCGCCTATGCAGAATTTGCGATTTGATGATTTAAGTGAAGCTTTAGATTTATTTAAGAGCCCCAAGCAAAAATAACGTTCGGTAGAGGAAAACTGTAGAAATCCGGGGACACCATACTAGCAGGCTGCTGAAAAACCAAGTTTTAAGGAAAATTTTTTAGGTGGCGGTGAGCAATTGAATCAAAAAACCATTTTGAACTGTTCAATTCAGAGATGAGCGCTGCCAGAGCAAAGATTGTCCCGTCTATTTCTGTGG
>JAPLJA010000160.1 GCA_026388815.1 Pseudomonadota bacterium | reverse complement strand
TATTTATATCTATCCTTACTTAGATCAGACAAGCCGTACCCTCAAAGTCCGTTTCGAACTTCCAAATCCCCAGGGCAAACTTAAACCCGAGATGTATGCCAATGTGGATATTAAGATAGATCTGGGGAAGAGACTTGCCATAAAGGATGAAGCTGTACTGGACACCGGTAAGCGTCAGATCGCCTTTGTGGATAAGGGCGATGGCTACTTTGAGCCGAGAGAACTGAAGCTGGGCAGTAAGGTTGAAAATTACTATGCAGTTTTGTCCGGTCTCACCGAAGGTGAGCGAGTGATCACCAGCGCCAACTTTTTAATTGATTCTGAAAGCAAACTGAAAGAAGCTGCAGGTGCCATGGGAGGCCATGCAGGGCATGGACATTAAAAGAAAGGGGTCAAGGGGTCCAAGGGGTGTAGGGGTGTAGGGGTGTAGGGGCGAGGCGGTGCCTCGCCCAAAGATTACCGCAAGAGCGGCCCTCGGTCTTATTAACCCTGGAACCCTCGAATCCTTGAACCCTATATGAAAGGAGCGTCAACATGAAACAGGTAAGGACTTTTATGGTGTTGTGTGCAGCCATCCTCTTTTTTTCCCCTTCTCTTTGGGCTGAGATGCAGATGGGAGGCATGGAGATGGGAAAAGAAAAGAAGGAGCCTTCCAAGATGGTCATGACACCAAAGACCGCTTTTGTCAAAGAGGTCTTAATAGAAGGGGTGAAGGCCAAATTCGAGGTCATGACCATGGCTGAGCATAAGAAGATGATGGAGGATATGAAGATGGAGATGGAGATGGGCGACAAATCAGCCACTCATCACATCGCCGTTACCTTCTATGATGAAAAAACCGGTAAAGAGACTGGTAATGCTCAGGTAAAGATGAAGGTAGTTTCCCCGGGCAAGAAGGATCAGATAAAGATGCTCACCTACATGCCGGAGATGAAACACTACGGGAATGACTTCACTCTGTCTGAGAAGGAGAGATACGAAATCATGATCCTGTTCAAGATCGGAGACAAGGAGAGAAAAGGAGGAATTTATTATGATGCGCAGTAGTGTAAAAATATTAGCTTTCATCGGGGCTCTTGCATTCCTTGCCAGTATGATTCTTTCCCTCAGGGCGGAGGCATGCGGGTGTTGCGCAGGCGGCGGCCCTAAAGGTCAGGGGTATGGCGCTTCCGGCAATGGGGGAGCAGGGGCTGGCGGAAGACCGTGCTGTCAGCTGGCTTACAATCAGAAGAAAGACAGTCGGGTCTCAAATCAAGGGCAAAGCCCTTCGGCCTTAAGCCAGGAGATTGAGAAGGATGCCAGGGAGAAGGCACTCAAGCTCTATCAGGACACCTATGGTAAAAAGGACAGTCTTATAGCTAAGGTTACTGACTATGGATGCCATATCCAGGTGGATGTCTATGATGGTGACAAGGTGGTGAAGTCCTACACCTATCAACAAGGAAATGTCTTCGAAATGTAAGAAGGGAGTAGGCCGGTAAGGAATTTTCCCAGGGTCAAAAACTTGAAAACCAAAAAGATTTATATCACAGGCATGTATTGTGTTAACTGTGAAACGCTTCTCAGCGCAGAATTTAGAAAGGTCTGCGGGGTAGAAGACGTTAGCGTAAGTTGCAAAGATAATGCAGCCGAAATCAGTTACCGGGAAAAAGAGCCGGAATTTTCTGAACTGAAAAAAGTGGCCAGTAAGTTCGGTTACAACGTCTATGAAGACGATGGGGGGATTTTTAACGAACCGAAAAAAATACATTGGAAGGAGTGGTCCGCTGCGGTCTTCATTTTGACAGGTATTTTATTGTTGTACGGGATCTTTCGAGAGTTGGGGATTACGGACAAAATCGATTTTAACCGCTCCAGCATTACGTATGGCATTTCTTTTTTAATTGGCCTGACCGCCTCTGTTTCGTCCTGTCTGGCGGTAGTAGGATCAGTGGTGATTGCTTTTGGCGAGAAATATAAATGCGAAGGTGGCAGTTTTTTCTCCTGTGCCGTCAAACCTAATTTGCTTTTCCATGCAGGAAGGCTCGCAACTTTCTTCGCGCTGGGAGGTGTGCTCGGAATGATTGGTGGAGAAATGAACATCAGCGGGAATCTCATTTCCATGTATACGATTATGGTAGCGGTCATTATGGCTTGGCTCGGGTTAAGTATTTTAGGTATTCTTCCTTCCGTATCCGCCCTGGGATTGAGGATGCCCCAAAAACTCACCGGCAACTGGGAAAAACTGAAAGAATCAGAGCATGCTTTAGCTCCCCTCTTTTTGGGTAGTTTGAGCTTCTTTCTCCCCTGCGGGTTCACTCAAAGTATGCAAGTTTTTGCCTTAGCTTCAGGAAGCTTTTTCATCGGAGGACTAAATCTGTTCATCTTTGCCCTGGGAACCCTGCCCGTTCTTTTGATCTTAGGAATAGCAACATCATGGACAAGAAGTAGAAAGGTAGTCGTTATGCAAAAAGTAGCCGGGTTTTTAATTCTGATTTTCGCTTTTTCTATGTTCAATTCCGGTTTTGCCCTGAAAGGCGTGAAAAATAATGTTTTTGCTGCGGGCAAGAATGTGAAGGAATCGATTGAGAAAAGTGAAAATGCAAATAACCAGGCAGAACAAACAGTGGTAATGCATGTCATCTATCGTGGGTTTCAGCCGAACATCATTAAAGTGAAAAGGGGGATTCCGGTAACATGGAAAATTTTGGGTGACCAGGTTACCCCGTGCACCAACCGGATTATTGTTCCCAGTCTCAACATCACCAAAGCCATAAATTCCGGCGAAAATATCATTCAGTTTACTCCACCAGCTACAGAGGGAGAAATTCCGTTTAGCTGCTGGATGGGAATGGTGAGAGGAAAATTTACGGTTGAATAAACAACGTGACGGGGTGCTCGCTGTTTAAAAATATAGAGAAGGGGCTTTCCTATGATCAACAAGCTGATTGAATTCTGTGCCCATAATAAGTTCATCGTCTTTATTTTCGTTGGCATGGCCACCCTGGGAGGAGTGTGGTGCATCAAGAA
Organism: Pseudomonadota bacterium; assembly: GCA_026388815.1. Lineage (GTDB taxonomy): Bacteria > Desulfobacterota > WTBG01 > JAPLJA01 > JAPLJA01 > JAPLJA01. The sequence continues at coordinate 29,592 of JAPLJA010000160.1, read as the reverse complement.
TATTACTCTCGATGCCATCCCCGATCTTTCCGATACCCAGGTGATCATCTATTCCAAGTGGGACCGGAGCCCGGATATCATTGAGGATCAGGTTACCTATCCCATCATCTCGGCACTGCTCGGAGCGCCGAAAGTGAAAGACATCCGTGGGTTCTCCGACTTCGGTTTCTCCTATGTCTATATCATCTTTGAAGATGGCACAGACATCTACTGGGCCCGCTCCCGCACGCTTGAATATTTGAGCAACATCCTGCCCCGTCTCCCCAAGGGAGTGAATGTTGAACTCGCCCGTGATGAAACCTCCATCGGGTGGGTATTCCAATATGCCCTCGTTGACAAAACAGGTCAGAATGACCTTGCCCAGTTGCGCACCTTCCAGGACTGGCACCTCCGCTATGCGCTCCAGGCTGTTCCCGGTGTTGCTGAGGTTGCACCGATCGGTGGTTTTGTGCGCCAGTACCAGGTAAATGTGGATCCGAACAAGATGGTGGCGTATGACATCCCTCTTGATCAGGTTATCGATGCCATACGTTCGGGAAATAACGATGTGGGCGGCCGGCTGGTCGAGTTTTCCGGCACTGAATACATGGTCCGGGGCCGGGGTTATATTAAGAATGTTTCTGATGTTGAAGAGATCGTAGTGGGTGTGAACAGGAACACCGGTACCCCTATCCTGGTGAGAGATCTCGGCACCATCACCTTAGGGCCTGACATCAGGCGCGGGATTGCCGATCTGAACGGCGAAGGGGAGGTGGTAGGCGGGATTGTGATCATGCGGTTCGGAGAAAATGCCCTGAAGGTCATTGAGCGGGTGCGGGCAAAGCTGGAGGAGCTGAAGCCATCGCTTCCCCCAGGCGTTGAGATTGTTACCACCTATGACCGGGCGTCATTGATCGAGCGTTCAATTGATACGCTCCGGCAGACCCTGACGGAGGAACTCATCATCGTGAGCCTCGTCATCCTCATTTTCCTCTGGCACATCCCCTCTGCCCTCGTTCCGATCATTACCATTCCCGTTTGCATTATCATAGCGTTCATCCCCATGTACATGACGGGTCTCACGTCCAATATCATGAGTCTCGGTGGAATTGCCATTGCTATCGGGGCAATGGTGGATGCCGCCATCGTGGTAGTGGAGCAGACGCATAAAAAGCTGGAACACTGGGATGCCGGAGGCAGGCCCGGCAGCTACAAAGACGTGGTCATCAGCGCGGTCAAGGAGGTGGGCGGTCCGAGCTTTTTCGCCCTCCTGGTGATTGCGGTCTCATTCATGCCGGTATTCACCCTGGAAGCAATGGAGGGGAGGCTCTTCAAGCCCCTTGCCTTTACCAAGAACTTCTCCATGGCCATTGCAGCACTCCTGGCCATCACCCTTGACCCTGCCATCCGGCTGCTCTTCACCCACATGGACCCGTATATATTCCGGCCCCGTTTCTTATGCCGCATGGTAAATGCCGTGCTCGTGGGCAAGATCCACAGCGAAGAGAACCACCCCATCAGCCGTCCACTCATGAGGATCTATCACCCTGTCTGCGAATTCGTGCTCAGGCAGAGGTGGGCAACCGTGATTGTGGCAGTGCTCATTGTTATCGTAACCATCCCGGTCTTCTGGAAGCTCGGCTCTGAATTCATGCCGCCTCTCTTTGAGGGTGACCTCCTCTACATGCCGACCACCCTGCCGGGAATCTCCGTTACCGAGGCAGGAAAATTACTTCAGGTTCAGGATAAAATCCTCAAGAGTTTCCCTGAAATCCACCATGTTTTCGGCAAGGCTGGACGGGCCGATACAGCCACTGACCCTGCCCCGTTCTCTATGATGGAAACAGTGATGCTTCTCAAGCCTGAATCGGAGTGGCCGAAGAAGGAACGGTGGTATTCTTCCTGGGCGCCGGAATGGCTGCAGAATCTCCTGCGCAGGGCCTGGCCCGATCACAAGAGCGCAGATGAATTGATTTACGGGCCAGGAGGGCTGGATGAAAAGATGACGCTGCCAGGGGTTACCAATGCCTGGACCATGCCCATTAAGGCCCGGGTGGATATGCTCTCCACCGGGGTGAGGACGCCGGTTGGGATCAAGATCATGGGAGCAGACCTGCAGAAAGTTCAGGCCCTCGGTGAGCACATCGAAATGGTGCTGAAGGAGGTGCCGGGTACCAAGAGCGTTTTTGCGGAACGGGCGGCAGGCGGATACTTCCTTGATTTCACCCTGAAACGTTCAGAGCTGGCTCGCTACGGATTGACGATCGATCAGGCCAACGATGTGGTGATGTCGGCGGTGGGGGGTGAGAACATCACCACCACTATTGAAGGACGCGAGCGGTATCCGGTCAATGTGCGTTACCTGAAAGAACTCCGGGATGATGTGGAGAAGCTCAGGCGGGTTCTCGTCCCTGTTCCTACAGGAGCCATGGGTGGGACACAGGTAACCCATGTGCCCCTGGGACAGATTGCTGACATTTTGGTCAAGACCGGTCCGGCTATGATCCGTGACGAGAACGGAAGGCTTTCCGGTTACGTCTATGTGGACCTCGACACCTCGAAGCGGGATATCGGGAGTTATGTAGCTGATGCCAAAAAGGCGGTCCGTGATAAGGTACAGCTCCCGACGGGATACCAGTTGATCTGGAGCGGCCAGTTCGAGTACATGCAGCGCGTAAGAGAGCGGCTCATCGTAGTTGTACCGCTTACCCTCTTTGTTGTTTTCCTCCTCCTCTATTTCAATACCCGGTCTGTGACCAAGACCATGATTATTTTAGTGGCAGTGCCGTTTTCAGCGGTCGGTGCCATGTGGTTGCTCTATCTCCTCGGTTACAATATGAGCATTGCCGTCTGGGTTGGCCTGATCGCCCTGATGGGAGTAGATGCGGAGACGGGTATGTTCATGCTCCTCTACCTGGATCTGGCCTACAATGAGGCAAAGTCAAAGGGTAGGATGAGGAACTGGGACGACCTGCGGGAAGCGATTGTAGAGGGTGCCGTGAAACGGCTTCGGCCCAAGGTGATGACGGTTGGCGTGATGTTCATGGGCCTGGTTCCCATCATGTGGTCAACCGGCAGCGGTGCTGATGTGATGAAGCGTATTGCCGCACCCATGATCGGCGGCATTTTTACCTCGTTTATTCTGGAACTGGCTGTCTATCCGGCGATCTACGCCATCTGGAAACAACGTGAAGTGAGGCGGCAGGCTGGTATTCCTCCGGCATAGCCGCTTACAGTAATTCAACGTTTTTTTACTTCTTTTTTGGGGTTCCTAATTCGGCAATCTTCTTGTTTGCCTCAGAGAGGCGGTAGGCCAGGGTGTCGATGATCTTCTTGGCGAGATCAGGATAGCCCATCAATATCGATTCCAGGTTGTCTCCCGGGAATATCTGGACTATACTCCTCCCGATGGAGCGGATGGTAGCGGTCCTCCGCTGATCAAGGAGGCTACTCATCTCGCCAAAGTATTCACCGGGCTGGGTAATCTTCCCCACCTCTTTTCCCTCTTTGGTGACGTGGAGTCCTCCTTCTGTTGAAATGAGCTTGTAGAAATCTATGCCGGAAGATCCTTCCTCAATGATGATCTCCCCGTCTTCAAAAACCTGTTCGTTAATATCGACGTACCCTTCAATGGAGATATTTTCTTCTGCGACCTGGGTAGTCTGTTCAAGCTGGTGCATGACAGAATTCAGGATCATCTCAGCCAGTTGAGGGCGTTCATAGATGATCTGCTTGATGAGGTGGCTGGGGTAGGCCGCAATCCGGGCGTTGGTCAAGGCCCGGGAGGTTGTGGTGTAAGGCCGTTTGAGGATAAAATTCTCCAGACCGAAGACATCCCCCTCTTTGAGGATTCGGATGCCCTTATCATTCTGCGAGATCTCTACCTCGCCCTTGAGGATGACATAAAAATATTTGTTGTCCTGGCCCTCGCTCGCAATGGTCTGCTGGGGCACATACTCCTTCACTTCAGCAGCACTTATCTCGGTTTTTCCTGGCTCAATCATGCTCTGCCCACATTCGTACTTCCTTACCCTACTATATTTTTTGCCCTGTTTTCAAGAGATAAATTAAGATGGTGCCCCCGACAGGAGTCGAACCTGCAGTACAGGGATTAGGAAACAATAACTTCTCTTAAGGCGATTTCCCATCATTTTCAAGCAATTAAATATCAAGTAGTTATAAAGGTCAAGTTGGATTTTGTTAGAATATGTTGGGTTATTTTAGGTTATGACAGTTACAGTTTCATCTCTTAGGTTATAGGAAACCTTAAGGCAAGCAAGATCGTCGTTATAGTCAGATAATTCCTCTGCCTGGCATAAGGAGGTCTCTACCAGGTTAAGGGCTTATGGATAGATGTGCCTGGGATAGGATCTGGTAATTGTGAAGCACGGAGAACCCCACTCCGTATACATTTTATGAAATCGGCGTGAATCATTAACTCCCGTGAAGGTTTATTTTTCCCCGGATTAATTAAACCTATCTTTTTATCCATATGGTGTTGTTTTATTAAACGCATGGACTCGGCAAGGTCACTATCATTGGAAACCACTACCGCACAGTCGTATTTATCCAGCCAAGCATCATTAAGGTAAATGGACTGCTAAATTGACATCAGAACCCTTTTCTTCTGTCTTGATAACTTCAGCAAATTTTAGGGTCTTTGTTGGATTCATCAGGGGTGCCCGGATTGGATTACTGAGAAAATGTCCATAATAGATCTCTATTTCTGGGATATGTTTATGAAGTGCCCTCAGATATGTTTCTTGCCGAATAGGTTTTTGAGGGTCATGGGGTGTTGCCGAAACTAAAGCAGTGAAATATTTAATGGATATCATTGAATGTTTTGGTTGAAGTAATAGGGTAAAAAGTTTCTTTAAATCTAACCATTTAAATGGTGTGCTTTTAACTGCCCGGTAATAAAGATTGTAACCATCAATGTATATGTAGGTTCGTATTTGTTTATCCATAAAAAGCAAGAGCCTCTTTTCAGAGGCTCTGCGCCTCAAGATCGAAACCTTGAGGGTGGCTATAAATTTAAAATAATATTAGCACCTATTTTTAAAATAGCAAGAGAAAATTTGTTTCCTGTAATACTCCTTTGCATTCCTTAATAAGAGTGCTATAAGGGCACATATAAGCTAAAGACAAGCAAAATAAGCTTTTAAAAATAGGAGGTTATCCCTATTTCTCTAAATTGTATCAGCCAACATGAGTGGTGATGGATGGTTACAAAGTGCAGGTAATGATAAAGCTCAGCCGCGCGGTTTACCGCGTCGGCTGAAGAGTCTTGTCAGATAAGGCAAGATTCAATTGCCTTTGAGTATTAGCAGCAATAAGGCGTTCTGCAATGTGTAACGTGTGATTGAATTGTTTGACAGTTATTGGGTCACATTTATGCAACAGATTTTCAAGCTGAGAGGCGTTCTTTACCGTAAAGAATTTTTTGCTGGGAGAAAAATAAATTAGTAAATATTTGTTACCCTGAAGAAGATTAATGATATTGTTCAAGGTACCTTTACTCCTGCCATCCCAAAGCATAAATCCATAATCGGATTGGTCACTCATTTCTTTGTCTTTTGTTGAGAAATAACCGAAATCTTTTTTATTTCTGTTTGAAGTCACGGCTTTGATCTGCCAGTTACCTATGTTATTTCGACACGTACCGCCCATGCAAAAAACGATAACGTTCTTATAGCCTTTGTCGGCCAAATATTTCTGCATGGCTTTGTCAGCACCATTTGCATCGCCAATAAGCACCTCAAAGCCTTTAGCAATCATATTATCAGCTCGTTCTCTAATTGCTCGGTTCAGACGGCCCAGTTCTCGAGAGCCTCCAAAAAACACTTTCGTCATCGTATACTCTGGGTCATGGTCATGGTGCCCCCGACAGGAGTCGAACCTGCGGCACAGGGATTAGGAATCCCTTGCTCTATCCTACTGAGCTACGGGGGCACTGCTTTTAATTTACAGGCACTGATTCTACCTAACATCTTCCGTACCTGTCAATCATTCCATCCTTACCGTAACACGGTTACTCTCTCTCCCCGATGGAGTTTCGAGAGGTCTCCGGTAACAACCTCTTCCCCGGGATGTAAACCAGAACTGATCTCAAGGTATTCTTCGTCACCAATCCCGGTTTTAACCTCCCTCTCGACGAGCCTCCCCTCTTTGACCAGGAAGACCACCGAGCGGTTGTCTTTCTGGAGAATTGCATCCGCTGGCAGGCAGAGGATTCCCTTCTTTTCCTGGATGATGAAGTCGATCGTTGAGGTCATCCCCAGCCTGAGCCATGCCGGGGTGTTCAGGAGAGATACAATCACCCGGTAGTTTCTCCCGGCCTCTCTCCGCTCTGAGGTGACTAAGGCGATCTCTCGCACGGTGCCCGTCAAGATGGTATCTGGATATGCGTCAACCTTGATCAGCGCCTCCTGCTCCCGATGTATTTTGGCAACCTCTGTTTCATCGATGTCAGTTAAGACCTCCATCTGGCTCAGGTCAGCGATCTCGGCTATGGGGACAGGTTCAGAAATCCTGCCGGCGCTTAAAGGTCCTGCCACGATTTCCCCCTCTTTGATGAACTTTCTGATGACCGTGCCCGTTATCGGCGCAGTAATGAGCGTGCTGTGAGAACGCGCCTTGACCGCTTCATAGCTCGCCTTCCGCTGACTGAGCAGCTCACCGCCCATATCGTATTCTGTCTGAGCTGCTTCTATCCCCTCTAAGGAAAGGAAGCCTTTCTTATAGAGTTCCCTTGCCCTCGTGAGATTCCTTTCCATGTTCTTGAGGCTGATCTCTGCCTGGAGCACTGCTGCCCTGGCCTGGTCAATCTGAGCGGCAATCTCATCATCCACCAGGCGGGCAAGGACCTGCCCTTTCTTTACCCGGTCCTGCTCTTTGAAGTAGACCGCTTTCACCCTGCCAGCCATCTCGAACGCCACCTGGATTTTCTCCCGGGCTTCAATCGAGCCGGAGGAAGAGACTGTCTGCCGGATATCCCGCGTTGACGCACTCACCACCCGTACCGGCAAAGCGCCCTTGAACCAGATCCGTTTTGCGATCAGGATAAAGGCAAGAAGAAGCAGGAGGGAGATAACCGCTAAGAAAATTTTCTTGTTATTTGTCATCATAACCTCTCATTCATAACGCAGTGCTTCGATCGGGTCAAGCCTGCCCGCCTTGTAGGCCGGGTAGACACCGAAGAACGTGCCCATGAAGGTAGAAAATAAAATTGCCACCGTAATGGCAAAGAGTGAGATGGTCACCGTAAAGGTGGGGTAGAAAGCGGAGAGGAGAAAGACGGCCAGGTAACAAATCAGAATGCCGACGATTCCCCCTATCAGCGATATAATAACTGCCTCGGTTAAAAACTGGGTGAGGATTTCACCGTCCCGTGCCCCCAGCGCCTTCCTGATCCCGATCTCCTTGGTCCGCTCGGTGACCGAGACGGTCATGATGTTCATGATCCCGATCCCGCCCACCACGAGGGAGATGGCGGCGATAGCGCCGAGCATGATGGTGAGGAGGGAGCTTATCTGGAGAAAGGCGCTCAGGGTTTCCCCCTGGCTCTTGACGGTAAAGTCGTCATCGGAGAGGGAGTGAAGGAGTATCTTCTTGGTCTGTTCCATGGCGAGGGGCATATCCTCAACCCGCGGGGTATGGATGAAGATGTAGGAGAGATTGTTAATTCCGAAGATCCTCTGGGCAGTGGTTAAGGGGATAAACACCTGGTCGTCCAGATCCAGGTCGAAGAGCTGCCCTTTACTCTCCATCACACCCAGCACTTTAAAGCTCTTGCCGGCAACAAATATCTCCCTGCCGACAGGATTGCTGTTTTTAAAGAGGGAATTTTTTACCGATTGCCCGATGACGCATACCTTGCGATAGGCTTCGATATCCTCTTTTTTCATAAAAGAACCTTCCTGCACCCGCCAGTTTCGTGCCATGCTGAAGTTCGCCATCACTCCGGTGATGAGGGTAGCCCCCTTGGATGTCTTGCCGTACCGGATGGTGCTGACCTTGTTGACAACAGGAGAGATGGCCACATTGTAGCCTGACTTCTGCATAAGCTCGTAGGCATGCTCAATCTTGAGCTTGTTTACACTCAACCGGTTGCTGCCCATTCCCCGGCCGATACTACCCGGGAATACCATGTAGAGATTGGAGCCAAGCCCTTCAATGGTGCCGGTAATCTGGCTCCGTACCCCCAGTGCGATAGAAACGAGGAGCACCACGGCAATAACGCCGATCACCACGCCGAGCATGGTGAGGAAGGAGCGGAGCTTGTTTGACCTCAGGGCGTCGAGGGACACCTCAGTGCTTTCCCAGAGATTCATTTACTGAGCAATGTCCTCCTCTTTCGGGAGCTTCTGGAGTTCTTCACGGGCGTCCTTTCTTTCCTTCACCTCTTCAATACGGGATATCTTTCCATCGAGGAGATTGATAATCATTTCTGCATGCTCTGCAATGAATCGATCGTGGGTTACACACAGGATGGTCATTCCTTCCCGGTTCAATGCCTGAAGAAGGATCATAATCTCAAGCCCTGAACGCGAGTCAATGTTTCCGGTAGGCTCATCTGCAAGGATGATCGCAGGGTCGTTCACTAAAGCCCGGGCAATCGCCACCCTCTGTTTCTGCCCTCCTGAGAGTTCGTTCGGCTTGTGGCTCCACCGGTCAGCAAGTCCCACCGATTCAAGGACTTCCATTGCCCTCTCTCTCCTTTTCGCTTTGGGGTAATCGCTGTAGACAAACGGCAGCATCACATTGGAAAGGGCATGAGCCCGGGCAAGGAGATTGAAGCTCTGGAAGACGAACCCTATTTTTTTATTCCGGACATAGGCCAGGTCTGACCTGCTCATCCGGGAGGTTTCAATCCCTTCAATGGTGATCGTCCCCTTGGTTGGCTGGTCTAGGCACCCGATGATGTTCATGAGGGTTGATTTCCCGGAGCCGGAAGGTCCCATGATGGCAGTAAAAGCGCCTCTCTTCACCGTGACAGACACCCCCCGTAAGGCCGGAACCTGGACGTCCTTCCCCAGGAAATAGGTCTTAAACAGGTCCTGTGTCTCTAAAATAATATCAGATGCCAGCAGATGACTCCTCTCTTCAGAGTGATTTGAGCAGGCATTATATCGTAAGGGAAGCTGAATGGTAAAGAATTTTAAGGGAGAGGAGAGGTAATTTTGTTGAAAGGATAAAGATGTGATATTAGATAAAGACTTGATTAAGGGTAAACAAAAGGTCAGTGGAAGCAATGAGGAAAAAATAGTTGACCAATGTGCAATCAACTATTATAATCAAAATGACAGCACAATGTGCATTCGGAGGATTGACATGAAAACCATTACTATTCGAGGCATTGACACTGAGCTGGACCGGGTGATCAAATCCCGGGCGCAGCAGAACAACCTAAGCGTGAACCAGTGGATTCTGCAGGCGTTAAAAAAAATAACCGGAATGGTGAAAGAGCCGGTGTTCAAAAAGTACCACGACCTGGATAATCTCGCCGGCGGGTGGAGCAAAGAAGAGACGGAGGCATTTTATAAAAACACTCACATCTTCGAGAGAATCGATGAGGACGTCTGGAAATGAGGCGCATTGCAATCGACACGAACATTTACGCTGCCTTCAAGAACAATGACGAGAACGTCGTTGAAGTGTTCAGAAATTGTGACCTGATCGGGGTGGACATAACGGTTATAGCCGAACTCTTTTCCGGGTTTTTTCTCGGCGGCAGGGAAAAGAAAAACCGGAAGGAATTTGAAGCGTTCCTCAACTCCCCCCGTGTTGAAGTGCTCCCGCACGATCTGGAAACGGCCGAATACTATGCGTTGATCGTAAAAAAATTGAAGGTAAAAGGAAGGCCGATCCCCACCAACGACATCTGGATAGCCGCCAATGCCATGAAGCACGGAATGGCGCTCTATTCATTCGACAGTCATTTTGAAGAGATCGACGGCTTGCTTTTATTATCCAGCAAAAGATAATCGTATCTAACTTCATCAGCGAAGACCAGATTGAAAAGATGGGTGCTAATTGCTATTATAATAATGGGCAATAAGATAAGGGAGGTAAAGATATGAGTGGTTACAGGTTTTCAGTTATCATTGAAAAAGATAAGGATGGTTATTTTGCCATTTGCCCTGAACTGCAGGGTTGTTATACACAAGGTGATACGTATGAAGAAGTAATGGAAAATATCAAGGATGCTATCCGTCTTCATATACAAGACAGGATTGAAAATGGTGACGAGATTTCTCAGCCAGAATCAGTCAGCCTGACTTCCTTAGAAGTGGCTGTATGACTGAAAAACTCCCAAGAGTAACTGCATCGGATGCAATCAGGGTATTAGAAAAAGCAGGCTTTTCCTTTTCTCGCCAAAGCGGTAGCCATAAAATTTATAAGAACAAGGTCGGTAAGAGAGCAACCGTTCCTTATCATTCTGGCAAAGTGCTTCATCCAAAGGTTTTAAAGAGTATCCTAAGAGATGCGGATTTAACCATAGAGGAATTTACTACACTGATGAAATAGCATTTAGCATCTTGTAGCCTTCTGGAAATTCCTGCCAAAAAGTCCTTTTCATCTTTTGCTCTGCGTATAATTAAACCTATGTATATTTTATTAGACACACCAAATGGACAATGAGAAAAATGACCTCATGGATTCATAGAATCCTCACGATTTTCACCAACGCCGATTGAGGGGTTCAGGGCATTTCTGGAGTTTATCAGAAGCAGATTGAAATCCGGTGGGGATTGACGACAGAAAAAACAGGCCGGTGTCCCTTGTTTGCTCCCAATCTGAAAACTGCTGGCATTTCTCGGGACGAGTATTTCCGCTTGCTGGAGAAGGTGTAAATTGGTTGGTCAGTGAGGGGAATTGGTTTTCAAACTGACACCGAATTGACTCGGTTAAGTGACATTTGAAGATGCGACCTTGTTTCCTACCTATCCTAAACTTCCTCTCCGCTGTTTTTTCATTCACAATTTTTTAGATTTTTGTTGACTTTTGAGAGGGAGTATATTTATTTCATGGAGCGAATAGGGATATGAATAATTCGAGATCAATGCTGTAACAAATTTTAAAAAATTAGGGGTTATGAGACAGCCACTATATCGACACTATAAGTTTACTTTGGTTATAGTCCTTCTGGCGTTAGTTTTGGCCCTCTGGAGTAACATTTTCTGGGTTGAAAAGTGCAGTATGCAAGACAGACCCATTATGGACAAGAATAACAGCTTTGTCCGAATGGAAAGGGAGGTCTTGGATTCCGAAATAGATTTCAGTAATGGGGTTTATTTTTATATTCGTGTACCCCGGGTCAGCCGAGAGAACCTGATTTGTCTCGTCCAGTTCTGCGAAAAAGCTGACCGATACTTTAAGGGGAAAAATATTGAAGTGGGCATCGCAAGCCTCTCCACAGCGATTGACTATGCCCGGGATGATCTTGGAAAGTTTATTTCACGCAAAGAGTTGAATGACCCAAGTTTTGATATTGATGCATGGCACCAAAGAATTTGTGCCCGGAGAGAGGTAAACAAGAAATTGATTGGACGAATAGAGGGGGAATATGATTATTATATTGTTTCCATTTTCCCGCCTGAGGGCTTCGATGAATTTGAAATGTTTCGGCTTGTTCAATCGTGGCTCAAAAACAGAGATCTATCCTGGTGGGAGCTCTACTTTGACCCTGATTTACAAATCGATCCCTCTTTCCAGAAGGTTGAGATCGATGGGAGAGTACGTTGGGTTGACATGCAAATCGATCCTATCGGCTGGTCAATCGGCCGTGGCGTAATCGATGCCGTCAGTAACTGTGACTTTTTTAAAAAACTAATCCCTGCAATTGTGGCAATCAGTTTTTTTATCCTCCTCGTAAAAGTCGGTTCCTTTCGACAGGCACTCATTGGATCTCTCGTCGTTTCAATAGGTACCCTTTTCGTCAGGGGGACCATCGGTATTGGTCAACACGTATTTTCATTATTCTCGAGAGAAGAGGCATACACGCTTCTTGTCTACATAGTGAGTTTAATCCCGGGGTTTTCCTTTTCCATGCGCCGCTTCGAGGAGTTTAACGATACAGGGCATACCCTGGATTATTGGGAACGATGGCGGGAAGCAGATAAAAATGGATTCCCTTCTATGAATTTAATTGCATTTATCTCCATTCTTGATTTTCTCATCTTTATGACCTGGCAGAACCGCTATGGCTCCAGATCAATGTTTCAAATCGGCATTTTCTCTTCTGTTGGTCTTTTCTATGCCTGGTGGCTTGCCAGGTATTTTCTTCCAGCTCTGCACAGGGTAATCGGCGGAGAAAAGCGGAGTCCCTTGAGAGATAGAGGACTGTTTAATAGAATATATGATTACATTTTCATTTTTTTTAATCAGGGCTTTGATAAGGTCAGTAGGATTACGTTACAGATAAGTTCTAAACCTAAAATTCCCCTGGTTGCCTGCGGACTGCTTTTCTTTTGCGTATTTCTTTCTGCATTGTTTATCAATTTAGGCTTCCTCAGGATTGATACCGATTACGGTACGTTTCTCCACGGTACAAAATTTGGTCTTGTAAAAGAAGAGCTTGAGAAGAAAGGTCGACCGGGATTTTGTCTTTATGAAATTTATGTTGCACCAAAGGAAGGTTCGGATTTGAATGATCCAGAATTTGTAAGCCAATTATGGCAGTATGCAAAGGTGATAGAAAAGAAAAGCCGCACGGTGTTCGGGCCAATAGACTATTTTGTATCCATCTTTGAAAGGGATTATCGGGAAGAATTTAATAAACATGGGTTGCTTTATGGTGCTCTCTCAGCGGCAGCAAATATAAATTCTGGGGGACAAACAGAACCTTACACCATATCTAATCCAGATAAAAGGACCGCGATGCGCGATATTGTAAGTGGAGTCTGGAATGATATCCGTGATAATAGCGACCATGCTGTTATGAAACACTTCCTCAGCAAAAATGCCGTAATGATGGCTGCAACAGACTCTGATAACACCGCTATGGGTTATCTGCGTTTTTCTGGGATGCTCCTTGAAGAGGGAAAGCCTTTTGACCGCTTATCAGTCAAAATCGCATCAAAAAACACTCAGGCGGGATATGCGAATAAGATAATCGCAGACGGAACTGTAATGAACAGTATCTACTCTCAAATAATGATTGCGGTCATTTGCATGATCTGGCTTGAAATACATAACCGTAAGAGAAAAGGTGTGTGGAAGCTGTGTCCCTACAGAACTGGTGTGATTATGGCCGTACCCTTCATTTTTTCAACTGCCAATGTCTTTTTGTTAATGATGGCTATGGATATACCTCTGGATGCTGCATCCGCAACGATTGGTAATATCTCAATCAGCGTAGCAGTGGATTTACCAATTTTTTTTATAGCAGTATTTCAACAACTAATTATTTCCGGTGAGGACTTCAGTTCTGCACTGGGGCATGAAAAAATGCAGAACGAGGGGTCGAAGATCCTGGCTGATTTTGCCATCAATACCCCGGCATTCATACCCCTCCTTTTCTCGGCTTTTCTCTCAATTGCATATGTGGGTTTTTTAATGGTTATGGTAATGATTTCCTGTACAATTGGAACGCTCTTTCTCATGCCACCGATGCTGCGATGGGCAGTGGTTCGAGTGAAATGAATAATAACCAAACCTCCCAAGATAAAGGGTTCCCCATGGAAAAGAAACTTATCTTATTTTTTACTCTCCTTCTTTTACTCTCCTTCGTGTTTCCCGTCGACTCGTGGGAAGAAACGAAACCACAAGCGGATAAGATTATGATAATGGTTTGGGATAGCTTCTCTCCCAAAGGGCTCAAAACAGAGGTGGAATTTTCCACCATCATCTCCACCAATTGGACAACATCGGAAAAGTACAGCGCCCGGTGGGTGAACTACGTGGCAAAAAGCTTTATGCTCGTATTGAATAACAGCAATGAATACGGAGAAAAGCCGGACGGCGTCCTCTTTGAGCCCGACACCAGCCCTTTAGGATTCTCTGTTCTGGTACAAAAACGGCGGAGTCTCAAATCAAAGGTGAGCCAGTTTGATGCCAAGTCAAATGGAACAGAATTTACCTACATAGACCTTTCCCGCTCCATTGGAGAGAACCCGAATGACTTTTCCTATTCTTTCTGGAATGGGTCACCTCATGAACAATTTCATGGCAGTACGATACCCTATTCAATAAAAGCAGTTCCAAAGACAAAGATCGACGGAGATTACCCATTTCGAGTGTTTCACATCGCTTTCCTTAAAATTGAGGGATCCCAAGAGATCCCCTTTATAAAGGGGATCGAATACTACTGCACTCCAGATCAGGTCTGTAAAGTACAGATACATGACGATGTGGAATTTAATAAAAGTGTTGCGGCGTGGCGTGTTAACAAAATAACGATCCTTTCCTTTAGGGGCGGCCAGATAGAAGGTAAAACAACGGTGAACGTGACCAAACGGATCTTCAACCAGCCCTTAAGCAAGATAGACAAGAGCACGCTCATAAAGGGGAGCTTGTGAAGGTGGTTTGGGGAAGGCAGATTTCTTCCCTCTTTGTAGCACTATTTATCCTCTGTTTTACAACAGAATATATTCATGCCTCAGAAGGATATGAACTGAAATTGAGTGGGAAAGCTGAGTTCCGGTTTTCCCACTTCCCCAAGGATATCCATGGGAAAGACGAAGGATATTCAGAACTGCTTTTCCGCCCGGCATTACTTATCAAGGTTCCACGTCTCATGTTTTCAATCAAGATCGCCCCTGATATCCACCAGGGCATTTCCGGTGTAATTTACAAAGGCAGTGACTTAACCCCTGAAACAAAGAGGAGTTTTGATTTCAGGGAACTGTACTTAAATTTTGATCTCAACCTCGCCGGTTTCCCAGGTTCTCTTACCATAGGGAAGCAGCTATTTGCATTGGAAGAAGGTATCTTCTTTGATGCGGTAAACTTCAATCCATTCGGGGCAAAGGATTTTTCTGAACCCTTCCTGGCAATAGAAGAGGAGAAAGACCTCGGAGTCTGGGGAGCCTCGCTGAAGTGGAATTTCCTGGAACGCTATCGCGCTGAGTTCATTGTGAATGGGCACAATCAGCCTATTATTGCCACAGACAGCAATTACCGGTGGACGAGAGAGTTACCACTCGGGCTTACATATGGATCACAGCACCTGAGTAGCAATATCAATTCAGGGATTCGGTTGTTTGGGAAACAGAATCTATTGGGGAGGGATATCTCGTGGGGAGCCATACTATACCAAGGCAGTGCAAATGCAGTGGACCATCTCGTTTTGGATGGGACGAAGGTCCGTCCCGTGCTTCCACGAGAGTACAGTCTCGGTGCATTCCTTCAGTTCCCCGTGTCTGACTACACGGTTCGACTCGGCTGTATTCAACACTGGCAGCATCATGCTGAAGATTTTCTGCCTTGGGCAGTTGAAATTGAACGGCTCTTTGAAGATGTGTTGATGGGAGGTGATAACCTCTTTATTGAACTGGGTTATGCAGGGGTCAAAACAACTGGAGAAAATGACACCAGTATTGAGGAAATTGATATGAGGAGGGTGCTCAAAGATCACCTGGTGTTTTCATTTGAGTATTCACCTTGGGAATTTTCCATATTTAAATTGAAAGGAGCATATAATCCCGGAGGAAGCGATTTTTATATTTCGCCTGAGGTTGTGTGGGATCTCGGTAATATATTCAAGAAAATGGATATAGAAATCTGTGTTAAAGGAGAGATTATCCAGGGTGCTTCGCAAGGAAGAACGCTAAATAGCTGGAATAACCTTTTCTCTCAGTACAAGTATGATGATCGTATCTTAATGACGTTTGAATACAATTTTTAAAAACAACTTACTCTTCACCCCAACCACTTGTCGGAAGAGCGCCCATCAGTTCTTTAGCATTAATGTTGCCAGCCTTGTCAGTGGGGTTATCGTGATGTTCATTGAATAAATCTTCTACAATAATTCTGTGGGAAATTCGGTTTAATTGGGGATATCTTGAAAAATTTTTGTCTTGTTGGATTATATCGCTCGTTCGGTCAACATCAACGATTAGTGGCAAATAATCAAACCACCTTGTGACTTTTGGTTCATTGGGATTCTTAGAAATATTAATCGGGTGTCGGTAAGAAACAAGCAGACTCTGAGAAAATAATCCCCCTGAATCCTTTTCTGTTTGGTTGTTTTTCAATACTTCAATCTTTTTTAGTGGTGGAGAAGCTTCGTCATGACCCCTATTGTTTAACAGCAAAGGGATTAACATTGCTCCAACGGGTCTATAGATAAATTGATAATAGCTTGGCTTCGAACAAAAAAGCCATTTAGTAACTGGTGTCCTTCCCTTCCTCTTCCTTTCAGCAATCAACTCAAAGAAACCTGACTTGTAAAGACCGACAAGGGCTACCCGATCTCCAAAATGATCAGAAGCCTTAAAGTGCCTATAAAGTTCCACACGTTCCTCTGGTCGGCTTTTTCTACCACCATACTCATATCGTTCCCTGAATGGGTCCAAATCGCATCCTTGTGGATATTCATTATTCACTTTGTTTTCTAAAGGTAATCCAATCTTTACCCCCCCCCCCCCCCGCGATTCCTGACATTCGAGAGCAAAGCTGCATACACTTCCAATATTTTCGATGTGGTGAGATGCTCCATATTTATTTCCCACACTAAAAATATGATACGTCGTGTCTAAGTCGTCGAAGAGATTAATTTCCCGGTGGGTATGGTGATCCAATGTTATGGCAGTACAAAAAATATCAACGGGTTCCTTTTCCCCGTTTTTCTTTATTTTCCCGTTGCAAATCAATTTATACCTTTCCCTCTGTATTTGCCGGACAGCCTCGGTATCACGGTACTCACCGAAGGCGGTTGCTACAAAGAAATCCCATTTCCCCAGACTACCAAGATATTTTGCCACTGTCCTTTTCCTTTCTCGATTACATTTACCCTAACTGTATTTAACAATTCTCAAATTTATCTTCACGGCCATGCTGTGAGGTATTGTTTATTTTCGATTTACGAGGACGGGATACCTCACTTTTTCAAGAATTGGCAAATCAGTTAAACTATCAGTGAAAAAAGCACTCTTCTCCAAAGAGACATTATGCGTTTGAACAAAATCCATAAATCTCTTGAGTTTAGTTTGCCCATAATTCCCAATAAGACCGCCGGAATAGAATCCGTTTTCTGCAAGCAGTGTGGTAGCAAGATAATACTTTATCTGGAGATACTCAGCAACATTTTTTGCAATTGGCTCCAATGAGTTGGTTATTATCGCAATATTTATATCACGTTCCTTACAGGTCTCTATAAGGTTAATAAAATCACGAGAAATGCAGTGCATGAGACAGTTATCAAAAAAGGCCTTAAAAACTTTTTCAAACTCCGCTACTTTTTTCATTTTGAAGAATGAGAAAGCCTTTCCTGCCACCATTTCAGGATTCATAATTTTTATTTTATAGGATATCCAAAGAATCAATATTTTTAACCAAGTACGGAAGCTTATTATTCCATTCTTGCGCAAAAATGTGATAAATAAGCTTTGGCTTTGCCCTTGTAACAGGGTATCATCTAAGTCAAGAAACACCCATTCTATATTGTCCAGGTCATTATCCGTCAGTGCATCACTCCTGTTTATTACGAACTCCATTAGGTCTTTTAGATACTCCAGCGTTTCCTTCACAGAAGGCGGGCACCTGTCTAAACAGTTCACCTGAGACAGTGCTGCAAAATCTTTGGTACAGTGTCCAATACATACCACTTTCTCGCCCTTCAATAACTCAACCTTGCCGTTGCCCATCACGATATTTACCTTCTTGCTACCCCAAAAACGCCTCGCTAAGAACTTCCTATACTGAAAAGGATGCGCCTTTATCACTTTCCCTGCCTCGTTCAGTGCAGTTATACATCGTGAGCAACTCATGGTCGGCCAGACATAGGTATTTTCCCCGAATTTTTGAAATGGTGCGGCAGGAGAAAACTGCTTGACATTATACTGAGTGATTGAAGACAGAAAATTTTCCTCAGGGTAGTTGCCAACCCCTGTTTTTTGAGCAGTTACAATATGTTTCACCTGTTTGAAATCGATATCGATTAAAAAACAGGCCGTAGAATCTAATTCCACCATGTCATCTCCGGCTATGAGGAGATTCAGCCTCTTGCTCTTCCCATGATGGGGACCGTTTCCTTCCATAGAAATGATGCCGTCTACAATACTGATAGTTGGTCTTATCAATTTGGAAAGAGAGGCAATGGTTTCATCGAGGTTCTTCTGGTGCATATAGATCCGGCCATCCATAGGCAGGAGACCCATCTGGTTTTTAAGAGCAAGAGTCACGGTGGTCTCCATGTGGGTTTTGAGCTTGGCAAGGTTAATATAACTATCAACTGCATTCATAATTTTTGGTTTAGAAAATGTGAAGCCATTGAACTCAACGGATTCTCTCGGTTCTCTGTCTAAGTCCAAAAGAGTTACCCTTGGCATTTTACGGAGAAAAGCAAAACCTCCATCTGTGATAATCTTCGCAAAAGGGAACTGCCTATCCGGAGTGCCTAAAAGAGAGCCATGGGCTATGATTACCTCTTCAGTTCCCCTTTTTAGCAAAAAATCAGCAAGTTCTTTCAGGAAGATCGGATCGGTGTTCTCTCCAGGAATAATCGGTGGTCTACCCGAAAAGTTGGGTTTGATCAATATTCTCCCTCTCGGCTGAAGATCAAACTCTCTGAAAACTTTTTCAAAGCTCCTTTTCAGGGTGTTCCCATTTTCTCTTAATAAAAGCGTTGCCATGACGTGCGTTATCCCCGCAGGGTACTGGTACTTTGTAATAATCTCTCGATGGTTTCTCTTGATTCGGAAATAAGGCTTTTCATTATTTCTTCTTTCGACTGATGACAGTTTAAATGAAGGTCAATGGGCTTGCCGATCCGGATTTCCATAGGAACAGGCCAAAGTTTCGGCAATAGACGCTGTCTGGGCCAGTTGTCATAGAAGCCAACCAGTCCTACAGGCACGACAGGGACTTTCGACTCTACAGCAAGGTAAGCAAAACCTTTTTGAAAACGTAATAAATCTTTCGAAGGGGCACGCATCCCTTCAGGGAATACTACCAGGATTTCACCATTATGCAGCGTTTCAAACATTTCTTTAAACCGGTTCTGATTTGGCGTTCCATCGACGACGATGGCTTTTCTATACCAAATCATGAGACGCCAGATGGGATTCTTCAGGAGCTTCCTCTTGGCAATGATGTGTACCTTCTGGTTTAAGGTCTTATTGATAAAGCAGTCTAAAAGGATCCAATCGAGATATGAACTATGGTTGGCAATGAGAATGAATGGTGGGGGGGGGCTACCAGACACTTTCCCTCTGCCAAGCTTACTGAAATAAAGGAGATAAAAAAGGAAGTATAGAATGTTATAAACAATGGGGCCAAGGATGCTGGTTACCATTATTGAGATAAAATTGCCCTTTGAGATGGAATGCTAAATTTGGTATTAGACTAATAGAAAAATCAGGCACCGTCAAGTAAAAGGTGATGGAAGGGAATTTTGTTGAACGGAAACCCCACCTAAGCTATTATTACCTGATATTTTTCGCTATCTAAGCTAAGGCTTTGCATGAGTGGAAGAAAAAGGATCATCTTTGCACCTGCCTCAGGTGTAATCTCCCATGTGGTAAGGTGTCTGGTAATTGGAAGGGCTTTGAAGGAGAGAGGCCATGAGATCATCTTTGCCGGCCTCCCCCGGTATTTAAAAGACCCCTCGATAGTCTCACCCGGTGAACTGGGCTACTACCCTCTCCCTGACTTCGATACCGATGAGGCGATGGAGGCCCTTAGATCAATCAAGAGGCCTTACACCAAGGAAACTATCCTGAACCACATCCAGGAAGAGTTGAAGATGTTTGAGGAATTAAGACCTGATCTGGCGGTGAGCGATTTCCGGCTGACCATGTACATCTCGGCCAGAGTGGCTAAAGTACCACTCGTTTCAATCCTCAATACCCACTGGGTCTCTCAATACTTTACCGGTAAATACCATGCACCGGATACCCACCCCATCCCTCTCGCCATGAAAAAGGTGCTTGGAAAGAGTCTGGCTGATGCCTCATGGATAAAGGTACTGAACCTCCTCCAGAGGTACAAGCTGGCCCCTTATTACCACGCCTTTAAGCAATACCACCTGGAGAAAAAGGCTTTGATACCTGAGTTGGTGGTGGGCGACTTTAACCTCATCCTCGACACAGAATTGCTCGGGCCTACCAGGGATTTACCTGCCAACTTCCTTCAGAGCGGACCTGTTATCTGGTCTCCTGATCTGCCTCTCCCTTCCTGGGTGAAGGATCTCGACCGGAAGAGGCCTGTTATCTATGTGACCATGGGAAGTTCCGGACATACTGATCTCTTCCGGATGATCCTTGACACCTTTCGAGGCTCCCCCTACCAGGTGATCATCAGTACCGGCGGCCAGATTGATCTGAAAAAGGATGAGATCCCAGAGGGGTTCTATGTGGAGAAGTACCTGCCGGGTGAGAAGATCATGGAGATGGCAGATGTTGTTATCTGTCATGGGGGGAATCAGACCGTGTATCAGGCAGTGCAGGCAGGGACGCCAGCAATTATTATTGCTACCCACCTGGATCAGGAATGGGGGGGCGAGATGCTGGAGGAACATCAGGCCGGGATATTCTTAACGATTGTAAAGGTGATGAAAGACCAGTCACTACTTAAAAAATCAGTTGACGGGATGTTTGAAAAGCTGGATGTATTCCGTGCGAATATGGGACAACTGAAAGCAGATCTTGCCCGATACGATCCTGTAAAGCAGGCGGCTGATGGGATTGAGCAGTTTTTAGACGGAAAGGTTACACATTGAGCACAGAAAAGAATAATAAGGTATTGATCATCGGGCTGGATGGAGGAACCTTCAATCTGCTCCAGCCCTGGATGGATGAAGGGAAACTCCCCAACCTGAAAATGATCCAGGAACAAGGGGTGAGCGGGGAACTCGAATCAACTATCCCCCCTATCACTACACCGGCCTGGTCATCCTTCATGACCGGGACCAATCCGGGCAAACACGGCGTGTTCTACTTCATGGGCAGAGATAAAACTACCGGAAGGGAAGTGCCGGTCAATTCCCGGATGCGTTCAGGTGCTACGATCTGGAGGCTTCTCAGCGAAAACGGCAAGAAGGTCTTAGTACTCAACTGCCCCTGCACCTATCCGCCTGAAGAGGTTAACGGCGTAATGATCTCCTGCTTTCTCACCCCGGGTGGGAAGAGGGACTTCATCTACCCAAAGGAACTGGTTGACGAGATCGAGAGCAAATTCGGCGAGTATCCCTTGTACCTGAAGACCATGATCTTTTCTGCCAATCTCTCGGAAAAGAATGTGCGGAGGTTTTTAGATGAACTGAAATCTGAACTCCGCTATAAATTCGAGGTAGCTCATTACCTGCTTGACCGTGTTCCTGCTGATCTCCTCATGATCCATGTCTGGGGAACAGACCGTATTCAACATGAACTCTGGAATATCTTCGATGAATCCCACCCGCAGTATAACCGGAGGCTGGGAGAAAAATTCAAGGATGAGGTGATCAACTACTTCTCCCTCGTGGATCAGGAAATAGGCAGGCTCTGGGAGAGGTTCGGGAAAGAACACCCTGTTGTTGTCATCTCCGATCATGGATTCGGGCCGGTGCAGAAATGTATTGACCTCAACTGCTTCCTGCTCAAAGAGGGGTTCATCAGGATTAAGGATAACCCCATCTCTCAGTTGAAATATCTTCTCTGGAGGAAGGGTTTCACCTATGCATTCCTTTTTAAAGCCCTCTTCAGGGGCATCCTGAAGCTGGGGATCAGTCCGCCCACCAAACCCCCTATGGAGGGGATCAATGACATCCGCTCAGGGAAAAAGGACCTGCTCCTTGCCTCCAACGATGTGGACTGGACCAGGACCAGGGCCTACAGCAAGTTCGGAATCGGCTCTATCCAGATCAACCTCAAAGGCAGGGAAAAGGACGGGGCAGTATCTCCGGGTGAGGAGTATGAACAGGTACGGAGAGCGATCGTGGAGAGCTTAAAAAGGCTTAAAGACCCTGAAACAGGTAAAGAGATCGAAGGGGAAATCTTCCTCAAGGAGGAAATCTACCATGGTGAACACATGGATGATGCGCCTGATATTGTATACCTGGCCAAAGGCACCTATCTCGCCGGTGCATTCTTAGGCTTCACTTCCAATCAGCCGGTAGCAGTAACAAACGTGTGGCTCGGCAATCACCGGAAAAACGGCATCTTCCTTGCCAGAGGAGACGGTTTCGAAAAGGGGAAGAGGATCGAAGGCGCAAAGATCATTGATATTGCCCCCACTGTTCTATACCTCATGGGAGAAAAGATCCCGCTCTCCATGGACGGAAAGGTGCTGGATAAGGCCTTCACTCCTGAGGTCTTAAAATCCAATCCGAAAGAGTTCTATCAGCCTTCATCTGAGAGCGAACCGAAGGATATCCCACTCTCCCGGGAGGATGAAGATGACCTCGTTAAGAAACTGAAGGGGCTGGGATATCTCTAATGGAAAAGCTTTTAGTCATCGGGATTGATGGGGGAAGTTTTACTCTCCTCTCCCCTTTGATTGAACAAGGAATCATGCCCAATCTTGCCCGGATGATGGAAGAGGGGATAAGTGGGGAGCTTGAATCAGTCTGCCCTCCGGTAACTGCCCCGGCCTGGAGTTCTTTCATCACCGGTAAAAATCCCGGGCAGCACGGGATTTATGATTTTATGGTTAAAAGGAAGGACAGTAATGAGGAGATCCCTCTTAACTCTACCCTGCGGGAAGGCAGGGCCTTCTGGGATATACTGGGTGAAGACGGAAACAAGGTGCTGATCCTCAACATCCCAACCACCTATCCTCCCCAGAAGGTAAACGGCGTGATGATCAGTGACTTTCTCACCCCTTCCGGGAAAAGAGACTTTGTCTATCCCGTGAATCTCTTAGACGAGATAGAAAACAGGTTTGGCAACTATCCCCTCTACTTCAAAACCCCCATCATCGTTACCACCCCTGAGAACATTGAAAAGTTCCTCCAGGAATGCAGGAATGCCTTACACTACAAATTCGAGGTGGCCAGGTATCTCCGGAAAAAAGAGGAAGCCCCTTTCCTTCTGCTCCACATCTGGGAGACTGACCAGATCTGCCATTGGCTCTGGCACATCTTCGACCAAACCCATCCTGAGCACCGGAAGGATGAGGCTAAAAGGTTTCTCCCGGAAATCACCGCCTACTTTAAGGCGCTGGATGAGGAGATCGGTAAAACCATTCATGAGCTGGGAGAGGGGTTGAATACCTTTGTAATCTCCGATCACGGATTCGGGCCGGTCTACAAGATGGTCCTGCTCAATGTCTGGCTCATGGCGGAAGGGTACCTGAGACTGAAACAAGATCCCCTTACCCGTTTAAAGTACTGGCTCTGGAAAAAGGGCCTTACCCCTGAACTGCTCTTTAAACTTTACAAGAGTATGGTTAAGAGAGGAATCAGATTCAGATCCTTAGCTCCGGTAGAGCTGTTAAAGATGCTGAATTCAGGAAAAGGCCGCCTCTTATCCTTGAGGGATGTTGACTGGTCAAAAACCAGGGCGTATGCGAAGATGGGGTATGGTCAAATATTTTTAAATCTCAAGGGGAGAGAACCTCAGGGGATAGTCGAGGTCAGCGAGTCTGAGAGCTTGAGAACAGAGATCGTTAAAAAACTTAAAGATCTGAGAGACAGTGAAACGGGAGAGGCTATCGGAGAAGGGATTCAGGTTAAGGACGAACTTTACCACGGAAAGTATTTTGAAGAGGCACCGGATATTACGTTCCTTCCCTTGGAAAAGGGGTATCTCGCCACCGGCGGTTTTGCCTCAAACAGGGTGATAACAAAAGACTGGCTCCTCAAAGGCGTCCACAGGATGAAGGGGATATTCATCGGGAAGGGGAAAGCGATCAGTCAAGCTAAGAAGATAACAGAGCCCCGCATTATTGACCTTGCTCCCACCATTCTCTATCTGATGGGATCAAAAATCCCTGAGGATATGGATGGGAGGGTGCTGCAGGAGGCGCTTACCGGGGATTTCTTAAAAGAGCATCCTGTCCAGTTTGCACCCGTTTCCACAGAACAAAAAATTGATAAAAGAGAAGGTTCGGAAGAAGAGTCGGCAGAGTTGATAGAGCGGTTGAAGGGGTTGGGGTATTTATCGTAGGAGAGTGACATGTCCATATACGACGGTGATGAGGTTACCAAGGTAGATCCGGGCAGGAAGATTCTGATCGATGCCCACGATGCAGCGAGGAGGGTTGATGGTTATGCCATCATGCTGCTCGATCTCCTGCCGGCAAAAGAGTTCAGGGGTGAGTTCAGGAAGAAATACCCCGGGGTGCCCTTAACCTATCTCCACCTCATCATCAAGACCTGTGCACTGGTGCTCAGGAAATATCCCTGGGCAAATGCAATGATGGAAGGGTACAAGATCATCAAGCCGTCGTCAATCGATGTTGGGGTTTCTGTGGCAGGAGAGGAAAATGTTGCTCCGGTTGTGGTGATCAGGGAGGCGGATAAGAAGGGGCTTAAGGAGATTGTCGAAGAAGTCCGGGCCAAGACCGCTCAGGCTTTGCGGGAGGAAGAGGCAACCCTCGCTAAGTTAAGAAGAATAGGAAGGCTGTTACCGTTCGCCTTCCTCCGCCGGATGGTGCTCCGGTATCTCTCCGATAAATACCGGCTGAAGCGAGAAGTAGTGGGAACGGTACAGATTACCATGATGAATACAAGAGAGACCGAGATTATGTTCACCACGGCGACAGGTACGACTGCCCAGCTCGCTGTTGGCGGGGTAGCCGACCGTCCGCTGGTAGTGGGGGATAAGATAGAGATACGCCCGTCTGTCTATGTGACCATCCAGCTCGATCACCGTACCTGGCATCCCCGTAACGGATCAGAACTCGCTAAAGAATTCAGATGGCTTATGGAGCATCCTGAGGAGCTGGACAGTCACTGAGCTATCAGCCATAAGAAGAATTCCTGGAAGCAAATCAATCAGTTGCATTTCAGGATAGAAATTATATTTAACCAGATGTTAAAGCACTTTCATATTACAACGTTGGGACAGAAGTGTGACAGATATGGATCGTAATAATTCTTCAAATAAGGATCTCTTGCGTAATGATCTCCAGAGATCTTTAAGGCGTAGCCCCATTAACCCACAGGATATGACTCCTTTTCAACGCATCCTTCTCACGACGGATGGGATGGTAACGGAGATATTAGAGGCCTACCTATGGGAACGGATGAAGGTTATAAAATTATCTCAGGACTATTTCACGTTAGACAACGAAATTCCCTCGCTGGAGATTGGGAAAGGATGTAAGGTTATACAGAGGAAAGTGCTCTTACGTGGAGGATTAAGTCAAAAAAACCATCTTTATGCCGAATCCATAATAATTCCTGACCGGCTTGATAAAAAGATAAGAGATGGTTTGTTCAATACCAACAAGCCTATTGGTTTATTAATTCTGGAAAATCGTTTAGAGACCTTTCGAGAGATTTTGGATTGTGGTAAAGAAGAGGCCCAGGATTTGGCTGGTTATTTTAACATCGAAAGGAATGGCTTTCTCATCTTCAGAGCCTATCGGGTCTTTTCGAATCACGTGCCCATCATGTTAATAACTGAAAAATTTGCAGAAGACGGAATGAGGGGATAACTATTAACAGAGACTGTAAGGAGACGTAACGCATGGACGGGAATTCAGTCAATATCGAAAACAGGATAAAGAAGGTTATAAAAAAGAGGCTGAAGCTCAAGGTAAACACGGGGGAGATATCAAAAGATACCCCTCTTATCGGAAAAGGGCTGGGTCTTGATTCTATTGGTGTTCTTGAATTAGTCGTTGGTTTGGAAGAAGAATTTAATATCATGTTTGAAGATTCTGAGCTGAATATTGAACTCTTCGAAAATATAGGAAGTTTAACCAACTATATCAATAAAAAATTAACTGAATTATAGTTATTGAAATGAATAATAAGGTGCTTCCTTGCTGGATTTCTATGAATGGAGATAGGTATCCTCACAAGGTTGCTATCATCGATGGTAATACGAGGATTACGTATTCCGAATTGAATGATTCTATTAACAAATTTTCCGGATGGTTGATCTCTCGTGGGGTAGAACGTGGCGACCGGATAGTTTTACTGCTTCAGAACTCTTTAGAATTTGTTATAAGTTTTTTTGCGCTTGCCAGGATAGGCGCCATCGCTGTTCCACTCAATGTTCAGTATAAAGAACAGGAGCTTACCGATTATTTCAGGGACTCGAGTCCTAGAGCAGTTATTGCAGTAACGCAAATAATCCCTTTAGTGAAAGAAGTTATTGCTGTCATAAACAAAAAAGCATGTGACATCATCGCTGTGCCTGACGGAAGAAGCGATTCGTTTTCATACCTGCATATCATGGAAGAGGCTTCTCCATACAATGGAACTTTAAATGTACAGCCACAAAACGATGTCCTGTGCCAATACTCTTCGGGTTCAACCGGAAGACCGAAAAGGATTATCCGCACACACTTGAATCTTGTATCAGAAGCGGATAATTTTACCTCCACCGTTCATATAACGAGTAATGACAGGATTCTCTGTGTAGTGCCTTTGTTTCATGCGCATGGCTTTGGGAATTGCATGTTAGCATCGATTTATACCGGAGCAACTCTTGTTATGTTGGGGGATTTTAGCCGCCGTAGAGTTTTAAAAACAATTCAGGATGAGTGTATTACCGTTTTCCCAGGGGTTCCCTTTATGTTTAGTATCTTAGCCGACACCTCATTGCGAGAGGCTATAACATTATCTTCTCTGAGGCTCTGTTTTACTGCTGGTGCTTCTTTGCCTCGCGAGACATTTCAAAAGTTCTTTGAGAAATATGGAGTCCCGATTCGGCAACTTTATGGCACTACGGAAACTGGCTCGGTATCCATAAATCTGGAAAAGAATATTTCAGATACAGCGGATTCTGTTGGCGTACCCATGGGGAATATCGAGGTAGAAATCTTTGGAGAAAGGGGAGAAATTTTATCTCCGAACGAAATAGGCGAGATAGGTATAAAAAGTTCTGCTATGATAAAATGTTACTCAGGGTTGGAAGGCTCCAGTACAGAATCATTTCGGAATGGATACTTTTTCCCTTCAGACCTTGGGAAAAAGGATACGGCTGGTAATA
The DNA here is from genome assembly GCA_026388815.1 of Pseudomonadota bacterium. GTDB lineage: Bacteria > Desulfobacterota > WTBG01 > JAPLJA01 > JAPLJA01 > JAPLJA01. The sequence continues at coordinate 2,362 of JAPLJA010000160.1, read as the reverse complement.
TCTATATCGTGGGCCGGAAGTCATTGTTTATAAACACCGGGGGTAATAAAGTAGATCCATCGGAGATCGAAATACTTCTGAAGACGCACCCTAAGGTTAAAGAAGTTGTTGTTGTAGGAGTAGAAAGCTATTACGGGGAGGGTGTAATAAAGGCCGTTATTGTTACTCTCTCTGACTGTAATGAAAGAGAGATTGTAGAGTTTTGTAAAGGGAAAATTGCTGATTTTAAAATTCCCAGGATCGTTGAATTTCGGGAGGAGATTCCCAAAAGTCCTTTGGGTAAGGTTTTGAGGAAATATCTCTGCTGAGAAGTGGGGATGTGAATGAAAAATCAATAATGGGAAAAAGAAATTGGGTGTTCAGCTCTCTGGGGAGCAAGATAGGCCAAGTAGGTCAGCCACTTGAGATAACTGTCGTTATGCAATTTAAACTTATAGATCCTGGTACCACACGACAGGCCAAGGGAGTGGAAAACCTCAATGTATACTGAGTCGAGATCTGAAAACCAGAGAGAAAAATTATTCTCTCCTCTCTGCCAGATCAATCTCTGGTTCGTGAGAAGGAGTTCCCCCTTTCCTAACGTACGCATAAAGGGATAAACCATTTTTTTCATTTCCTCATCTTTTTTTTTCTTCTGGAAGAACCGGGTATTGTCTCTTTGAGCAACCAGTTTTACGGATTTCCCTTTTAGATAGAGGTTCTCATCTTCTTTCATCAGTGGTGATCGATCCTTTAAAGGTTGGGGGGTGAAATGCTCTTTCATCCGTTCATACCAGACTGAGATGGGCAGATTTTCTTCACTTCCTGGTATATCTGGTGAAAGCAAACGCAGGGAAAAGGTATCACCACCGATGATCCGGATAACGTCCCACGCTGCGTGGCACGAGGAGCACCAGAGCCGTTCTTTCCCAAACCACCTTCCGTTATGCCGGAGTGCATCAACAGTATGACAGAGGGGGCAGCGCCAAAGTAAATTGGGTATCATGGGTTATCTTCACTCTTCCCAGTCGATATATCCAAGCCTTTGCAATTTCTTGAGATAGTCCTTTTCTTCCTCTGCTGTCGAGGTATGGGCAACACTTTTAGAAGCACTGGGGGCTTCTCGAAATTGGATTGGATTGGTTTCCAGAAAAGCTGGCAGGATGATCTCCTGCAATACTTTGCCGTCGATATCCTGCGGTATTTTAATGCCCATGATATAGAGGATCGTGGGGAAGAGATCGAGGATCCGTGCACCTTCTACCCGCACTCCCGAACGGAGAGGAACCCCTTTCCCAAAGAGAATTCCCTTTCTCTTGTGGTGAGCGCTCATTCCGAGCGGTCTGCTCATCACCTGGTTAGAGGTGAATCCAAAAATACTCATGGCCAGGTATTCGTTATTCATGGGGAGAAAGGTTATATCAGGCGCCATTGCTGTGTATTCTCCCGTGTAGGCTTCGTCTCTGGTGAAGATATCACCTTTGATTTCCTGGTCTGTTTCAGGATCCCTGAGACGCTTGAGCTTCGAGACCAGTTCTGTTCTCAGCTCCTCGTATTCCTTTCCCGAACTCACCACACCATAAGGAAACTTTCCCTTCACATTGATGACAATCTGTCCGCTCCCGGCCACACCGACATTGCAGAACGCCCGCGTCCTTGACCAGTCCACATCGTGAATGGTGAGGAGGGCGAATCGTCTGGAAAAGAATTTCGTAAAATTTGTGATAAGAGATTCGTCGCTCTTGTAGCGATAACCTCTTTTTACCAGCGGAATGTAAAGCCTGCGGTAAAGAGCCTCGTGAGTGAACCCTTTTGCCCAGAGGAAATGGCTCAGCCGGGTTGATACTCTCTTCTTGAGAACGAGATACCCTTCCTTGAGGAGCCACACATTGAGGTCAATCATTTTTCTGAGGCGTCCAAATCCATGATCAGAGATGATAAAGAGAGGCGTTTCTTCTCCTCCCATCTTCTCCTAGAGCCTCTGGGTTTCCTGGTCAAATCTCCTGAAATAGGTGAGAATCTTTTCGCCATGCCTCTGGAACACACGCTCTTCAAATAAAGGGTGTCCCCTGTCAATCACATGCCAGAGGGCATGGCAGATGGGATCGCTCTCCCAGATGTGGAGGATAACGAAATGGGGGTCAAACTTCTCCTGCAGGAAGCGGGCAACCTCAAACTTGTATGTCAGCGCATGCATGCATTCCTGAAGAAAGCTTTCGGTAAGCGAATCAGTAAGGTTGACTGCCTAGCTTGGTGTCTTGAAAAAGAGAGGGTAGTTGCCAAATTTTTCCTCTATTTCTTTTACTAAGTGCAGAGGGTAGGCGAAGTCGTCCTTGCCGGAAGGGGTTAAAAAATCGGTAATCAAAGCTCCCTTCAGTGCTCT
>JAPLJA010000192.1 GCA_026388815.1 Pseudomonadota bacterium | reverse complement strand
CATCTTGTACCTTTCCGGGGTGCCGATACCTGAAGACCTCGATGGAAAGATTATCAATAATCTCTTTACCCCTGGATATCTCGAGAGCCATCCTGTAGTGTACGGAAAGCCAAGACCCTTTGTGATGGACGAAGGATTCAGCAGGAGGGATCACGTAGAGGTAGAAAAAAGGCTGAAAGCACTGGGATACCTGTGAGAACGAGAAATGATAAAACCGGAATACAGAAGTCTTCAGACAAAAAATAGAATTCAGAATTCAGGAGTCAGGAGTCAGGAGTTTTTATTCTGGCTCCTGTATTCTGGCTCCTGTATTCTCTCTTGCTGGTATTATTCTGAATGAATATTTCAGACATTGAAATCATCAAGACAGGAGATTCTACCTGGTGGGTGCGGGATAAGGCCTTTGCCACCTTCCTTCGCAGCCTTCCTTCATCCTTTGCTTCCTTTCTCGCCCAGCCGCAAAACCCCTCCATAAAGAAAGGGAAAAAGAAATCGCTTAAGGAAATCATGATTGATGAATCAGGGGAAAAGGTATACCTGATAAAGTGCTATCGCACTGCAAAGTTCCTGGGCAGGATTAAACTCTTATTCAAAGGTTCCAGGGCCCGGCACGAGTTCAAGACAGCTCGTGAAGTTGCAGAGCGTCAGATCCCTGTCTTCTTACCGGCCGCCGCAGGAGAGAAGAGAAGATACTTCCTCATTGACGAGAGCTACGTAGTGACTAAGAAGGTGAAAGGGTGCATTGACCTGGCAAAATATCTCCTCCGGGAGGAAAGAGTAACTGATACTCAGGAAAGAAGGCGCGTGATTGATAGCCTGGGAAAGCTGACCAGAAAAATCCATGATCAAGGGATCCTCCAGAATGACCTTGCCCTCAATAATTTTCTCATGATGGAAGACCCGTCATCAGAACCCCGGCTCTTCTTCAGCGACTTCGAGAAGGTAAAGCTCTTAAAGGTTATCCCTGATAACGTAAGGTTCAAGGGGCTTGCAAAGCTGAACCGGGTCGGGAATATGGTGAGCTTATCCGAAAGGCTCAGATTCCTCAAGGCATACCTCTGCTCTGAACCGGCAGAGAGAAAGAGGCTCCATGATCTTCTCCGTACTATCCAGAAGGAGACTCTCAAAGCCTTGAAAGCAGACGGACGGCGCAAAAGGATGACCAGCGTCTATACAGACCGTTTCTACCGGACATACCGGGACAGCACATTTCACGGCTATTACCGGGATGGATACCAGATAGAAGATCTCCTTAAAATAATTCAATCCTGGGATAAAGGCATTAAAGGTTCTGCTGACAGAGAGGTAGCATGCAGGGGAACGTCAAGCCGGCTGAGGGTCAGGTGTTACCATACCCTTTATCAGCAGGATTCGGGAGCAGGGGCGTGGTCACATGCCTTTACCCTTGCCCTTGGCACCCTTCCGGTAGTCCTCCCTCATGCTTTTTTCGAAAGAACCGGCACTGGCTTCGAGTACCTCTTTCTCCCCCGGGTTGATCCAGGTTTCACCCTGAGAGAATTTCTCTCCGGGTCTCGTTCGGACGGCATAGCTCACCTTTCCAGGCTTCTCTTCAAAGCCCATCTATTCGGGACATTCTCCGGCACAATCTCTGAAGAGACTTTTGCCTTCCCCCTTGTCGGCAGCAAGGTGCTGCCGCATATCGCTCAGGCAGACTCCTTCTCCTTCCAGAAGGAGGTCAAACCGGATGAGAGGGAAAGAGACGTATCAGCTCTCGCATCGCTCCTCTCTTCTGTTTTTGAAGGAAAAGGGGTTGAAGAAATGGTGAGGGAGTATTACCGTAAGAAGAGGGCAAGTGAAAATGTCAAATGACAAAGCTCAAATGTCAAACAAAGAGGATTGTATCATTTGACATTTCATCATTTGTCATTTATTTGGCATTTGGATTTTGATATTTGGAACCTCGAACCCTTGAACCCTTTTTTTAATCAATGATGAACCTGACCATGGATCTCTCCATCATCATCGTAAACTGGAATACACGGGGACCACTCCTTAACTGCCTCGCCTCCGTCTTCCGGCATTCCGGGGGCCTTACCTTCGAGGTCATCGTGGTTGACAATGGCTCGCAAGATGGCAGCGTGGAGGCAGTGAAAGAAAGATATCCCCGGGTCAGGATCATCTCCAACTCTTTAAACCTGGGATTTGCCCGTGCCAATAACCAGGCTATCACGTCTTCCTCAGGCAGATACTGTCTCCTCCTCAACAGCGACACCGAGCTCACTGCCGGGGCCCTGGAAAATATGATTTCATTCATGGAAAAGAATCCCCGTGCCGGCATTGCCGGTGCAAAGCTCCTGAATAAAGACGGGTCCATGCAGAACAGCTTTGACAACATCCCTACCCTCTCTACTGAACTGCTCAACAAGAGCTTCCTCCGTGCCATGTTCCCCGGAAAATATCCGAGCAAAAAAAGTCTTATCCAGGACCCTCTGGAGGTTGAATCAGTCATCGGTGCCTGCATGCTGATACGGAGAGAAGCACTGGACAAAGTTGGTTTGCTCGATGAAGACTATTTCCTCTTCCTCGAGGAGACAGACCTCTGCTTCCGGCTGCACAAAGCAGGATGGAAGGTATTGTATCTCCCCCAAATTCAGGTGTATCACCTCCAGGGCGAAAGCAAGACAATTGACCCCGGCCGGGCCTGGATCGAGTATTACCGGTCACTCTACATCTTCTTCAGGAAAAATCGCGGACACCTCTTGTACATCATCCTGAGGGTGCTGAGGGTGGTAAAACTTTTCGTGAACCTTATCCTGACAACACTGGGCATGGTATTGACCTTCGGGCTGAGCCGGAGACTTCGCAGGAGATTCTCTGTTTACAGCAAACTCTTTATCTGGCACCTCCTCTTCTGCCCCGATGATATGGGACTGCGTGAACTAAACGGGAAAAAAAACCTCACAGGAAAGGACGGGTAATGGGAAAGATCGTTAAAGACTGGGATGAGCTTTCAGCAATTGTTAAGAAACTGAAGAGGAGGGGGAAGAAGGTGGTGCTCACCAATGGCTGCTTCAATATCCTCCATGTGGGTCACATCCGCTCGCTGAAAGATGCAAAAAGACTGGGCGACATCCTGATCGTGGCGGTGAATGATGACCAGTCCGTTCAGGCCCTGAAAGGCAGCAGCTATCCTCTGATCCCGCTCAATGAGAGACTTGAGATCTTAGAGGCATTAGAGCCTATTGATTACCTCACCACCTTCAATGAACCAAAAGTGGACAAGCTTCTCTTAAAGCTCAAACCTCACATCCATGCCAAGGGCACGGACTACACGAAAGAAAATGTGCCGGAGAGGGAGACCATCATCTCCTACGGCGGGGAGATCGCCATTGTGGGCGACCCCAAGGATCACTCCACTACTGACATTATCTCCTTTCTCGTCAATTCAGGCTGGGGCAAGAAGGGATGAAGATAGCCTTTGTGCGGAGGGATTACACGGCACGAGGGGGCGGAGCTGAAAAATACCTCGTAACGCTGAGCAGGGAGCTCGCAAAGATGGGGGAAGAGGTCCACATCTTTGCCCATACCTCTGAAGAACCTCCCCACCCCGGCATCTCCATCCACCCTGTCCCCATGATCCCTGTGATCTCTCCTCTCAAGAACCTGTCATTTGCATTGAATGCCCGATCGGAGCTCAGGAAATCATCATTTGATATCATCTGCAGCCTGTCCCGCGGTTTCTATCACGACATCTTCCGGATCAGCGACGGGCTCCACCGGTATCACATGCAGCAGAGATACAGAAAAGGTGCTGGTTACCTCTTCAAATCCCTCTCTCCCCGCCATCGAACCCTTCTCTACCTTGAGAAGAAGAGCCTTGTGCAGTTAGGACTGAAAAAAATCATTGCCAATTCCCGTCTCGCAAAAAACCAGGTGATGGAGTTCTATGGAATTTCGGAGGACAAAATTGAGGTTATTTATAACGGCATAGACCCTGCGCTCTTCAATCCTTCGGTAAAGGAGAAATATCATACGTTCTTAAGGGGGACACTTGGGATCAGGGGTGAGGAGACAGTGATTCTCTTTGTTGCAATGGATCTGGAGAGGAAAGGACTCTCTTTTCTGCTCAAAGCACTTTCACAGGTACGAGAGAAAAAGTTCAAGCTCCTGGTCGTGGGGAAGCCAGACTCAGGCAGGTATCAAATGTTAGCTGAAAAATTGATGTTAACAGACAAAGTCAAATTTGCCGGATATTATCCGCAGGTAGAAGATATCTACGGCCTGGGTGATATCCTCGTTCTTCCGACCCTCTATGATCCTTTCTCAAATTGCTGCCTCGAAGCACTGGCATGTGGAATCCCTGTGATCACCACCAGGCAGAACGGTGCCGCTGAGCTTATCCGGGACGGGAGCACTGGTTATGTCGTGGACGACGCCTTCAATGTTAAACTACTTGCAGAAAAGATCAGCTCTATCCTGTCTCGTGAAAACCATGAGAAGATGGGAGAACAGGCGTCCTGCTCCGTTAGAGGTCTGACAATGGAAGCCAATGCAGAAAAGGTCCTGAAAGTATTTCAGGAAGTCCTAACAGAAAAGAACAGGTCATAAACGATCCCTCGCATGAAAAATACAGAACCTCCCTTTGAGCTAATCCGTTTACAGGATATCATCGTAAACAAAGAGTATTCCACTCTCCTTGAAGAAAATCATGTAACCAGTTTTTCTTCCCTCATGAACTATGCCGGAGGAAAGATTGTAAAAAAGCTGATCCCTGAAAGGTCTATTATCACCTTTAACGTTAAAAGTGCGAACACAACTCTGGGTTTTTTCCTGAAAAGGTATTACCCATCTCCTGCAAAAATAATCTTACAATCCCTGCTCACCCTTGCCTTCCCTTACAGCGCCCTCCGTGAATGGGACACTATCATCAGCTTCCACCGTGCAAACCTTCCCACGGTAATTCCCGTTGCTGCAGGGACGAGGAGAAAAGGTTTTTTAGGCAGCGAATCCTTCCTCCTGACAAAAGGGCTTGAAGGCGCAACAAGGCTTGAGGATCTGATCCCAGAGCGCTTTCTCCCCCCGCTCAGCCCTGAGAGCATTTCAGAAAAAAGAACCTTGATCAGCAAACTCGCCCTTCTCACCTGGAAGATGCACAACCTCGGCTTTAACCACCGTGACTTCTACCTTTGCCACATCCTGGCTCGCAGGGATGCTGATCAGGGATGGGAACTTTTTATCTGTGATTTACACCGGGTAGATAAAAAGGAAAAAGTCGGGATGCGCTGGCGGATCAAGGATATCGCTGCTCTCAACTACTCTGCCCCGGAAAAGGTTATCTCTGTCGCGGACCGCATTCGCTTCCTAAAACAGTACCTGGGCAAGACACGGCTTGATCGCGAATCACGGCTGTGGATCGAGAAGGTTGTAAAGAAGACACAAAAGATGAAACGGCACCATGCAAGAAGAAAGGGAGCAGATCAACTGTGACTCCCAGCCTCCCTGACCAGAAGGCACCGAAGATATTTTTTCTCGGCATTGACGGACTCTCCCCCCACATCCTCAACGACTTAATACAGAAAGGGGGGCTCCCCCATTTCACCTCACTCATTGAGAACGGGTGCTGCGGAGAGCTTGAAACCATGCGCCCAACCAACTCTGCCGTCATCTGGACCAGCATCATTACCGGCAAGGGGAAAGAGGAACACGGGATTGACAGCTTCATCGCCTACCGCTGGCAGAACCGGGTAATCAGAAAAACTACCATGAAGAAGCTCATGAAACTCGGCGGCAGGCAGCTCGTCCAGAGGATGATCAGAAACGGCTCCATAAAAACCCTTCCTCTCTCTGGAGATATGATCAAGGTAAAAACACTCTTTGAGATATTGAGCGAGGCAGGGAGAAAAGTCGGCGTTATCAACTGGTGGCATAGCTGGCCTGCAGAGGCAATAAATGGCTTTGTGATTTCAGACCGGATAAATTATGCACGATGGCAGGAAAAGTACGGCGGAGAGCATCCGCCGGAAAGGCTGACCTACCCTTCTTCCCTTCTGGATACGATCAAGAGCCTGATCATGCTGCCCCAGGAGGTAGACGTAAACTCTTACCGGAGATTTGTGGATATTTCCGGAACGGATCTGGAAGAGATGAGAACCGCCGCCTACCGGCACCACCAGCTCAAGAGCGAGCTCAAGCACCTCATCTCGCTGGATGAAACCCTACGGAAAATTGCTTTCTACTCGCTCAGCCATGTTACCGGTCTGGACCTCTTTTCTCTCTACTTCCGGGGCATTGACATCATCAGCCACTGCGCTTTGCAGTACAGCGAATGGAACAGGATTACGGCAGTAGATCCTGAAGAGAGACGAAAATATGGAAAGGCAGTCTCATCTTATTACTGCTACATGGATACAGTGCTTGGCGAGTTACTAAAAGAAACAGGACATGATACTTCCCTGATCATCGCCTCTGACCACGGTTTTGTTCAGGAGAAAAACGGAAAGTTCGGACACCGGAGGAGCAAGCCGCCGGGTGTTCTCATCCTCTCAGGCGGCAATTTCAAAAAGGGAAAACAGATTACCGGCGCCACCATCTTCGACCTTGCACCGACCATCCTCTACCTGAGCGGCCTCCCCGTGGCACGTGATATGAAAGGAAAGGTACTGAAGGATTACATCCAGGAAGATTTTGTAAACCAGCATCCTGTTACATCTGTCAGGAGCTACGGCAAGAGAGAAAAGAAGACCCCAATCTCCCCCTCCCCTTCTGTGGATGAAGAGATCAAGGAGAGGCTCAAGGCGTTGGGGTATATTGATGAGGATGCATAAAAAAGCCGTCACAAAGACGGCTGTAAAGATCATAAGAGCTATTTAGCAGATTTGCACTGTTTGAGAAGTTCAAAATAGCGACTTCTTGACATCCCTGCCGTACGCATGTTGGAGAGAATGATATCTTTATCGACTTCCTTATAGGTGGGAATGACTACTGGCCGATGGATACCAGGCTTTACATAAGACCTGTGATCGCCAATCTGTCTTTCAAAATGGAATCCATCTTTCAGGAAAATACATTCAAGGACTTTCCACGAAACAGGGGTTATGCGTGGCATGCATTCGAGGCAAGTTTGTCAATCTGAAATGGAATAGGAACATCAATATAATTTTCTTTACGGACAGAGGGTTTTTTCGCAGAATACGTTGTTATTCTACGGGCACGGAACCCGCAATCTTTAAGTACGACATCCAATGTCCCTCTTTCAAAACACGAGATAAAGAACAGTGACAGTGCTTCTATAAGATTTTCTTTCGCTTTTTTTTCAGTTTCCCCTTGGGAATGTACGTCAATGATAGGACAGGTGGCTAAAAACCATTTTGCACGTTTGGTAATTTTAAAGGGAAGCTGAAGGCTGAATAAAACTTTTGTCATTTCTCTCTTTTCTCCTTTTAGTTCTAATTTAACTATTTTTCAGTGGAAATTGTCAAATAGTTTTTAAACGTTAAAGCTAACATAAATCCGCCCCTGGAGAATTATGGTATCTATTCTTAAGAGCTAATCTGCGTACACTGATGGCAATTACGTGTTATGTCCCCTGACTTTCTCAAAAGAGATTTGATTTTAAGTTTCTGGGGTTAGAATTTCACGTTGGCAATGGGAAGCAAACTGAGGCGTTTTTATGAATAAGCTCTTTACAGAACGGGCAGTGTTTCCTGTCACCTTCCAGACAGAGAGCAATAATAATTCCAAGAGGGCCAAGAAAAATACCCCAAAAGAAAGCCAAACCCCCTACCCCCTTCTTAAACCCAATCATTGCGGAAATAATTCCACAAAATAACCAGACAAGAAAAAAGGCCACTATCTCCCTCCCCCTATATATATACTACCTCTCCACCTCTCTCCCGAACCATTTTTATTTCTTTTACTTTAAATTAGATGCATCTTTTTTATATTTTAAGAACATTTCCCGAGCCTCTTGACCGGCAAAATATGCCTTTTTGTAAGTATCCTCACTCTGAGAGAGAAAAAATGAATCATAATTAAGCATAGTTTCGGTAATTTTCCTGACAATAACGCCCTGGTTACTATCTTCAGGCCAGGCGCCGGGGACGTAGCGATCATATTTTTTTAAAGCAACCCTAAGTGATAAACGTGCGGAATTCTGATCAAGACTTTGCACAAATTTAGAAAATTGACACTCAAGGGCCGCCGCCTCCAAACCATCTAAGGCGTTAAGTGCTAAAGTGGTAAATTTAACAAACTCCAAGTAGGGTAGAGGATCCGCAGCAGATACCACAGACAATAAGGACAATAAAATAAGGAGACTAAAGAAGAACGATAAGTAGACTTTTTTCATACTCCCCTCCCTATTATATATATACACTACCTCTCTACTTCTCTCCGAAACCAAATCGACGCCTATCATTGTTCATCATTTAAGCTTTGATAGTTTCATTCCGGCCTGCAATATGAGAATTTGAGATATAGCGGCAGCATCTACCTGATTTAAATCATGAGCAAGACCCCTGGATTCACTGTTGGGCCTTAAATCATCCAGAATTTTTATTAGGTCTTTATCGTTCTGGTATTTACTACGGGCAGTCTCTAACTCAGAATTATTAATAGTACCCGTAAGACGCGTTATCCCAAAGGTTACGGCGTCCTTATAAAGATCAGAAATCTCTTTTATTACTTGATTCTCCGGAACATTAGGCAGCACATCAATTAAAATACGAGATTCCAGTTGGTATTTTTTAAATTCCTGAAAATTAGCACCAGTATCGAGTACACTCCGAATTGCCTTTAAAGAAGAAATCGCTTCATCGCGTCTTGTATTTTCTACCGAAACTTTATTTTTTTGACATTCCGTGAGCTCTAACTGAAGCCGCCTAATCTCCCTCTGTAAATTCTCAACTTTCGGGAGAGGAACATTTTTTTTATTTTGGCCAAATAAGGACGAGGAAAAGAGGGTTAAAATTACAGTAATTAATAAAAACAATTTCTTTCTCATATCCACCCCATTATATATATATTACCTCTCCATTTCCCTCCCAAACCAGATCAGGCGCCCGTTAATAATAACCTGCTCCGAAGGTAACTTAAAGGCAGGATACCGCTCATTTTCACTAATTATAAGAAGCCGCCGCTCCGGGTAGGTGATCTGTACCCTTTTTATCATTGATTCCTGGCCGATTGTCAATAAATAAATACCTCCCTGCGGATCTGGAGTGCACCCCTATAACTGGAGCGTTTGAGTAGAAGAATTAGGGTGTTTGTCCGATAATAGAGGGAAACCTCGAAAGGAGTCGGACAGATGAAGAGATACCATCAATACAGCGAAGATTTCAAACGGTCATTGGTAGCCCAGGTTGACAGTGGAGCAATCACTAAGGCAGCGGCAGGCCGCGAGAACGACATTTCCCCCTCCCTGATCGACCGCTGGC
>JAPLJA010000288.1 GCA_026388815.1 Pseudomonadota bacterium | reverse complement strand
TGGAGGATTGGAGATGAACATCTCCTGCCCGAACATCAAGCAGGGAGGCATCTCCTTCGGCAGCACGGCAAAGGATGCATTCGCGGTGGTGAGTGCCGTGAGGAAGATTGCCTCGCTCCCCCTGATGGTGAAGCTGTCGCCTAATGTGGGTGATATTGGGGCCATTGCCGAAAGCGTTGAGGAAGCAGGTGCTGATGCCATTTCTCTCATCAACACCCTGTACGGCATGGCCATTGACGTTGAAACACGGAGACCCAGGCTCGGGAACGTGATCGGAGGGCTCTCTGGCCCGGCGATTAAACCTGTTGCCGTACGGATGGTCTTTGAGGTGGCACAGCGGGTAAAGATACCGGTCGTCGGTGTGGGAGGTATCGCCTCAGCGGAGGATGCCCTGGAGTTTCTCATCGCCGGCGCCCGGGCGGTTCAGGTAGGAACAGCAAATTTTATCCAGCCTGATGTTACGGCAAAAATCGTTTCCGGTATTGAGGAGTACCTCATACGTCACAAGATGAACACGGTTGACCAGATCACGGGAAGCATCGAGTTACCGTGAGCGGTCAGCTGTCAGCATTCAGCTACATTATTAATTTAATTATAGCTGAGAGCTGAAAGCTAAAAGCTAAAACCATGAAACGAAGGAAGAGCAGAGAGATTACCCTGGGAACGGTGAAGATCGGTGGTCGTGCACCCGTCTCTGTCCAGTCCATGACCAAGACCAGGACCAGCGACATAGCAGCCACCGTGTCTCAGGTCCATGCCCTTGAAAAGGCAGGGTGCGACATTGTGAGGGTAGCAGTACCGGACCTCACGTCTGCCCGGGCGATAAGGAAGATCCGGCAGGAGATACAGATCCCCCTGGTGGCAGACATCCACTTCCATCACCACCTCGCCCTGAAAGCCATCGATTCAGGTGCAGACGGAATCAGGATTAATCCAGGGAATATAAACTCCAGAGAAAAGGTGAGAGAGATCGTGACAGCAGCGAAAGAGCATTCTATCCCCATCAGGATCGGGGTAAATGCAGGGTCGCTGGAGAAAGGTCTGCTCAGGAAATATGGTGCCTTAACTCCACAGGCCCTGGTAGAAAGCAGCATGAACTGGATCCGTTTCTTTGAAGACATGGAGTTCTGCGAGATAAAGGTATCCCTGAAATCTTCTGACTGCCTCTCCACCATTCAGGCGTACCAGATGGCTGCACGTGCATATGACTATCCCCTCCACCTCGGTATTACTGAAGCTGGTACCCCTTTTACCGGCACGATCAAGTCATGCATCGGGCTGGGCGTCCTCCTCTTTCAGGGGATTGGCGATACCCTGCGTGTCTCTCTCACCGGAAGTCCGGTGGATGAGGTGAGGGTAGGTCGAGAGATCCTGAAGACTCTCGATCTGAGGGAAAAGGGCATAGAGATCATATCCTGTCCCACCTGCGGCCGCTGTGAAATCGACCTCTTCAGCATTGTCAGGAAAGTCGAAGAACGGTTCTCCGCCTTGACCTATCCCTCGCTCAAGATAGCCATTATGGGATGTGTGGTGAATGGACCGGGGGAGGCCAAGGATGCGGATATCGGGATCGCCGGGGGCAAAGTAACCGGCCTCATCTTTAAGAAGGGTAAGGTGGTAAAGAAGGTGCGCGAAAAGGATCTGATGAAAGCCTTATTCAGTGAAATTGAGTCAATGATCGAGGGAAATAAAGGGTAAAAGGGGCCAAGGTAATGCGGAGTGCGGAATGGCGAATGCGGAATAAAATACTTTTTCACTCCGAAATCCGCAATCTGAAATCCGCATTTGTTAGAACCATCGAATCCTTGAACCCTTCTAAAGAACAAAGAAGGAGTAACCATGCTATATTCGAAGATGCTCATCCCCACCCTCAGGGAAGATCCAACTGATGCAGAGGTGATCAGCCATAAACTGATGCTCAGGGCGGGAATGATCCGGAAGCTGGCGGCAGGGATCTATACCAGCCTCCCCTTAGGCCACCGTGTCCTGAGAAAAACCGAGGAGATCATCCGGGAGGAGATGAACCGGGCCGGTGCACTGGAACTCACCCTCCCCTTTGTGCAGCCTGCCGAGATCTGGCAGGAGAGCGGGAGGTGGGATCTCTACGGCAAGGAGCTGCTCCGCTTCAGAGATCGGGGCGACCGGGACTTCTGCCTGGGACCAACCCATGAGGAGGTGATCACTGACGTGGTGAGAAAGGAGGTCACCTCATACCGCCAGCTTCCCCTGATCCTCTACCAGATCCATATAAAATTCAGGGATGAGATCAGACCTCGCTTCGGGGTCATGCGGGCGAGGGAATTCGTGATGAAAGATGCCTACAGCTTTGATGTAGATGAGGAGGCTGCGGAAAAGAGCTACCGCACGATGTTTGACACGTACACCCGCATTTTCGAGCGATGCGGGCTCAGGTTCCGGGCAGTGGAGGCCGATACCGGGCCGATTGGAGGGAGCTTTTCCCACGAATTCATGGTACTAGCTGATTCAGGAGAGGACAGTATCTTCTCCTGTGACTCCTGCAGCTATGCAGCCAATAAAGAGAAGGCAGAGATAGGAGAAGAGATCACGGACACCCGCCCTGTTCCTCAGCAGGCACTTACCAGAGCTGAGACACCGGGGAAACGGACCATTGAGGAGGTAAGCAGTTTCCTCAAGGTAACACCGAAAAACCTTCTCAAAACCCTTCTCTACACTGCGGACGGCTCCACCGTTGCTGTCCTCATCCGGGGCGACCACGAACTGAATGAGGTAAAGCTCAAAAATCTTCTGAAGGCAGACTCCGTCACCCTCGCTACCGATGAAGAGGTAGAGAGGATCACGAGCGCACCCAAGGGGTTTGCCGGCCCGATCGGGCTTAAAGTGAAGATTATCGCTGACCATGCAGTCAAGGGAATGAACAATTGTGTGACCGGAGGAAATGCCCAGGACCTCCACCTTCTCAATGTGAACAGGGAAAGGGATTTTGCGGTAGATCAGTTCGCTGATCTCCGTGCTGCCCAGGCAGGTGACAGATGTCCGCGCTGTCATGGAACGCTCGCGGTGCAGAGAGGAATCGAGGTCGGGCACATTTTCAAACTCGGCATCAAGTACAGCAAATCCCTGCATGCCACTTACCTCGATCCCCGCGGAAAAGAGCAGTATATCGTCATGGGGTGTTACGGCATCGGCGTGGGGAGAACCGTTGCTGCTGCCATCGAGCAGAACCACGATAAGGACGGGATTATCTTTCCCCTGCCCCTCGCTCCCTTCCAGGTCATCGTCATCCCTGTGAATGTGAAGGATACCAACATTCGAGATACTGCTTTCACCCTGTATCAGTCGCTTGCGAAGGAGGGCCTTGAAGTCCTGATAGATGACCGGGATGAGAGACCGGGGATAAAGTTCAAGGATGCAGACCTGATAGGCATCCCCATTCGTATTACGGTCGGTGCAAAGGCCATCGAGAATAACCAGGTTGATATCAAGATTCGCAAGACCGGCCAGATGGAACTGGTACAAACAGGCCAGGTGATTGAAAAGGTAAAGGGCATCGTGGGAGCGCTATGATCCGTCTCAACGACATCTTAGATGCCGTAGTGAGTTATCACCCTGAGGCTAATCTTGAGATCATCGAGAAGGCATACGTCTTCTCGGCCAAGGCCCATCATGGCCAGATTCGCCTCAACGGGGAGCCGTACCTCATGCATCCTCTCGAAGTTGCGGCAATCCTGACAAAACTCCACCTGGACGAAGCCAGTGTTGCAACCGGTCTGCTCCACGATACCGTTGAAGACACCTACGCTACCCTCGACCAGATTGAAGACGCCTTTGGGAAGGAAATTTCCGCCCTGGTTGACGGGGTAACCAAGATCAGCCGGATCTCCTTTGGCACCCACGAGGAACAGCAGGCAGAGAACTTCCGTAAGATGATCATCGCCATGGCCAAGGACATCCGGGTCATCCTGATAAAGCTTGCCGACCGGGTGCACAACATGCGGACTCTTACGTTCATATCAGCGGAAAAACAGATAGAGATTGCCACGGAAACTCTCGATATCTATGCTCCTCTGGCCAACCGGCTGGGGATCTTTTGGGTAAAGGGAGAACTGGAAGACCTTTCCCTCCTCTACCTGGAGCCAGACATCTACC
>JAPLJA010000206.1 GCA_026388815.1 Pseudomonadota bacterium | reverse complement strand
GGCAAATAAAGAGGGTTCAGCCCTGGTGGCGGCAAAGGATTCGCCCATCAAGAATATCGGTGATCTGAGAGGGAAGGTTGTGGCAATCCCGGGCCATGCTACGATACAGGACGTACTCCTGAGGATGGCATTGAAGCGGTCAGGAATCAACCCTGCCGAACTTACCATTATGGTACTGAAGCCTCCGGAGATGATCAGCGCATTGAGTTCACGAGAGATTGACGCCTTTATCGCCTGGGAACCCTATCCTTCCAAGGCAGTGACCGGCGGTACGGGAAAAGTCATTCTGGACTCAGGCTCGATCTGGAAAGATCACCCCTGTTGTGCTTTGATTGTAGACCGGGTTCTTATTAAGAACCGTGATGTGGTCAAACGTCTGATCAGGGCACATCTAAAAGCTGTCAGGTTTATCAGAGATAAAGAAGGTGAAGCCAGAAACATTGGAGTCAAATATACCGGAATGGATGAGGTGACGGTACGGGAAGCGCTGAAAAGGATCAAGTTCGATCCGCTCCCGTCACGGCAGGACAAGAAGGAGTTTATTGAATTTCTCAGGGAATTGGGTTATATAACAATTGAGAATTCTGATAATTTTATTGATGAGCTCATGGATGTAAGCCTGCTGAATGAAGTTATCAGGGATGAAAAGGTTATTCAATAGATATGGACTCCTTCTTTCTTTGCTCTGCCTGTGGCAACTCCTATCGGTCCTTCAGGTCCTGCCCGCTTATAAAACGCCATCGCCCATCAGCGTACTGGTCGGTCTAAAACAACTTTCGACTCAGGGCTTGCCCTCTGGTTACCTCCTCCACAACCATTGCCTCCAGAGCCTCTACCGGGTATTTGCTGGATTTTTTATTGCCGCTCTACTTGCTATTCCTCTCGGGATTATCATGGGATGGTCAAGGTCACTGAGGGAATCAGTTACGCCGCTGATTGAGGTTCTACGGCCTGTCCCCCCCTTAGCCTGGATACCCCTCGCTATTCTCTGGTTCGGGATCGGGTTCAAATCCTCTGTTTTTATTATTTTCTTAGGATGCTTTTTCCCTATCATCCTGAGCACGATTTCAGGCGTTTTGTCCATTGATTCAATTTTAATTGATGCTTCAAAGACTCTCGGCGCAAGGAAAAAAGAGATCTTTTTAAAGGTTTTAACTCCCGGCTCCCTCCCTTCCATACTAACCGGCCTCCGGATCGGTTTGGGTATCGGCTGGATGACCCTGGTTGCGGCAGAATTTACCGGCATAAAGAGCGGATACGGCCTGGGTTACATGATTATGACTGCCCGGGATATTCAGAGACCAGATGAAGTTATAGCCGGTATGGTTATCATCGGACTCATTGGCTATAGCCTTGATCTCCTCCTGAGAGGGATCGAATCCCGGTTGCTTATCTGGCGCTAAAGGAAGAAGGCGGTAACGTGTCCTTAGAGCTGATTCATCTGGACAAGACATATATAAGCAAAGAAGATGGAAAAGAAGTAGAAGCGTTAAAGGATATTGACATAAGAATCGAAGAGGGAGAATTTGTTTCCCTCATCGGTCCGAGCGGGTGTGGCAAGACTACCTTGCTCCGCATAATCTCCGGCCTGGAGAAGCCATCCGGAGGAAAATTTCTCATCGACAGTCAAGATGTGGATGCGCCCTGGTTGCAGGTTGGCCTGGTCTTTCAGGAATTTGCCCTCTTTCCCTGGAGGACGGTGAGGGAAAATATTGAATTTGGTCTTGAGATGAAAGGAATTTCCCCGGAAGAAAGGGGGAAAAAGGCAGCGGAGTATGTCAGCTGGTTCGGTCTGGATGATTTTGGAAACCGGTATCCAAAAGAGCTTTCTGGAGGTATGAAGCAGAGGGTGGCTATCGCACGGACATTGATCAATGACCCTAAGATTATCTTAATGGACGAGCCTTTTGGTGCCCTTGACTCTCAGACAAGATTATCCCAGGAGGAATTTCTCCTGAACTTATGGGACAGGACAAAAAAGACGATTCTCTTTGTTACCCATAATGTTGACGAAGCTCTTTCTTTGAGCCAGAAGGTAATTGTGTTTTCCCGAAGACCCGGGACAGTTAAGAAGATTTTCTCCATAGCGCTCGATTACCCGAGAGATGTAAACAGTGATGTGTTTAATGGCGTGCGGAGAGAGATTTTGGAGTATCTCACTGAAGAAGGGATGTAAAGTAATAAAAAGATCATGGGTACCGATTTAAAATTAAGAGAAGTTGTCAATGATCTCCAGTGCCTCGGAGTGAAAATACTTAAGCCTCTGAGTGCGAGGAGAGGCGGAGCAGGGCCTGCTGAAGGTCAGGTGATCATATTCAAAGGAATACCGGTCAGTTGCCCGGTTGCAAGCGCTTTTGTGAAAGATTCCCCCTATGTAATAGAACGGAATGGCGCAGGTCATATCCTGAAAAAATATGAGGTAGATATCGGGGAGGTTACCTTTCCCTCTACCCCCCGTTTCTACCAGAGGAAAACAGCAGACGGGATACCGTATTCCCAGATCGCAATTATCCACGGGATCGAATGCCTTGCCTCTACCGTATTCCAGCGCTGTCTTAACTGGCAGACATCCCGGTGTGGTTTCTGCGGGATTGAACTATCTCTCGCCTCAGGTTATACCATTCCTCTGAAGCTCCCCCACCAGCTTGCGGAGGTAGCGGAAGCAGCGGTGAGGGAGAATGGAGTAACCCATATAACCCTTACCACAGGCACTCAGGGAGACGAGATCAATGCCTTTAGGCACCTCGCTTCGTGTGTGAAAGCGATCAAGGAGAAGACCGGACTTCCTGTTCATCTCCAGTTTATGCCTCCTCAGGATCTGAACCTTCTTCATCTATTGAAGGATGCGGGGGTAGACACGGCCGGGATTCATATCGAGAGCTTCGACTGCAGGGTGTTGACAGAGGTATGTCCTGCCAAGGCCAGGATAGGGATCAAGAGATACCAGGAATGCTGGAAGGTTGCAGTTGATCTGTTCGGAAGGAATCAGGTAAGCAGTTTTGTCATTGCAGGTTTGGGTGAGGACAGGCATTCACTGATCGAAGGTTCAGAAATGCTCTGTGATAGAGGAGTATACCCGTACATTTTGCCTCTCCGTCCTATACCGGGCACGCCTTTCTCTTCATCGGCCCCGCCTGATCCTGAATATCTTTCGTCAGTTTACCAGGATGTGGCCTCGTTACTTTCCAGGTATCACCTTTCCTGGAGAGCAGTCAAGGCAGGATGCGTCAGGTGCGGTTCCTGTTCAGCCATTACCCGTTTTGAGGAAAATTGATTAAACACTGATTGGTGAAGCATGGATATCATTAGAACTAAGGCTGAACTTTTCTGTAAAGGCGTGCGGTGTGACCTGGGATTAGAGCTACCCGTGCCTTATCAGCCGAACAAGAGGGCATCGTTATCAGAAGGTAAATGTTTCATTCTTGACCCTGAGCGCGGGAAATATCCTGTCAATGTAGCGGTGCGGGAGAGGTTTGTTAAGGACTCCCCCTTTTATTTTTCACGTCCCGACAGGAAGATCTATAAGGATGGAAAGGGATTTGTAGATGCAGAGGATATTCCTGAACCCGGATGGTATGGTTTGAAACTCCCGGACGGGAAGAGCTTTAACCAGGTGGTTCA
>JAPLJA010000174.1 GCA_026388815.1 Pseudomonadota bacterium | reverse complement strand
CAGGACGATATCAAGGAGGCTGCCGAGTTCATCCTTCCCTTCCGGATCAGGAAGAATCCCTTTGGCGAGGAAGAGCAGCGGGATAACATGTTTGATGAGATCATCGAACAGATCGCTGAAGAACTGGATAAGGAACCACCTCCTATGGACAACCGCGATAAGCCGGACATGGAGGATACCGAGGAGGCAAAAGAGGTACAGGGGCAGGTCCATAAGATAGGCACGCCGGTTCAGGTCCCCAAAGAGATCAACAAGAGAAAGCGGGATCGCAAGATCCGCGCAGGGTCCGGGAAGAGGATGAAAACGCTGGCTACCGGCAGGAAGGGAAGGTACCTGAAGCACCGTATGCCGGTTGAAGAGACCAGTGACATCGCCTTTGATGCCACGGTACGGGCATCTGCCATTCACCAGAAGCAGCGAAAAAAAAAGGGGGACCGTAAGCAGTTCCTCATCATTGAGAAGGAAGACCTGAGGGAAAAGGTCAGGCAGAGTAAAGTTTCAACCCTCATTGTCCTCACGGTAGATGCAAGCGGCAGCATGGGTGCCATGAACCGGATGGAGGCAGCAAAAGGCACGGTACTCTCCCTTCTCATGGATGCCTACCAGCACCGCGACCGGGTTTCTATGGTTGCCTTCAGAGGGAAGGGGGGCTATATTCTCCTTCCTCCTACTTCCGGGGTAGAGCTTGCAAAAAAGCTCCTCGTCAATCTCCCTACCGGAGGGAAGACACCATTGGCGGCAGGGATGATGAAGGCAATGTCAGTGATCAAGAACGAGAAGAAGAAAGACCCCACCATCATTCCCATGCTGGTTCTCTTAACCGATGGCCGGTCGAACATCTCCATCGTCGAGGGATCCGATCCCATGGGCGAGATAGAGAAACTGGGAAAGCTGGTTCAGGAAGAGGGGATCTTTTCTATCGTGATTGACACTGAGGTTACGTCGAAAAACAAATTTCTGGATTTCAGCTTTGAATTTTCAAAAGACATAGCAGAGTACCTGGGGGCAAAATACTATCGCCTGGATCAGCTCAATGCGGTGAGTCTGGGAAATGTCATTGTGACGGAGAGAGACCTTTTAAGGAAAGGCCTCTCACAGGTGAGTTGAAGAAAGGAGTATTAAAATGGACGCTGCTGTTTTTTCCGAAGTTGGATTCTGGACCTTAATGGTTGCCACGTTTGTTCTGGCGACTACCCACACGATCTCACCTGACCACTGGTTTCCCTTTGTGTTAGTGGCGAGAGCAAATAAATGGACACTCCCCATGGCATTAACTCTTGCTTGTCTTGCTGGTTTAGGCCACGTATTGACATCCGTTGCCATCGGGCTGGTTGGTGTATTTGCCGAGAAAGGGCTGTCCAAGGATATTGCCAACTTTCTCGAGAACGCAACTCCCATGCTCCTGATCATCTTCGGTTTTGGTTATGCCGCCTATGCCTTCTATAAGCAGAAAGTAGCGGCTCACGGCCACTCTCATGGCATCCCCATTATCAATAAGTGGCTCGGGATTGATCCCCACGCCTATGAGCTACCAGAACACGACCATGACCATGAAGATGGTCTGCACATCGGTCATGTCAATCTCTACCTCCATAACATGGAGCTGCACATAGAGATTAACCACGATGACCACCTGCACGGCTATGATGCAACCCAGGAAAAGGATCATGAACACAAACACTCTCACAGTAATGAAGCAGTACATGAGCATAAACACCGGCACCAGGTAAAGGGGTTAGACGATCACTCCCATGAAGAAGAGCATGAACATTCGCACGGCAGTCACAGCCATGCTCATGACAAAGACGCTCATGATCACGATGACCATGATGAGCATGGCCACAAGCACGGGCACTCCCAAAAAGAGCATGAACATGGCCAGAGAAATGGAAAGGCTGATCTTAAGGGTAAACGAGCTGGCTGGGGTCTGGTTATTATTCTTGCTTTGACACCATGTATTGCGCTGCTGCCCTTAACCTTTGCAGCAGTCAAGTATGGCACTATGGCGGTGATTCTCGTAAATGTGTCTTTCACGATCGGTACTGTTCTTACCATCATGTTGTTCACCTGGCTCGGGCTGAAAGGACTTTCCTGGATCAAGTTTGAGTTCTTCGAGGAATACGGCGACATCATCGCCGGTGTCATCATCGGTTTGCTCGGTGTTGCCACCAAGGTGCTGGAACTGTAGAAGGCTGCTGAAAAATGCCCATCTGCGTCGTTCCCCTCGATAAGCCGTTTGGCCCGTCTTCGGGTAAAAAAACTTTACCCCAGGAGCGGCCCAAGGTTTTATACTCCTCAGGATTTCGGGCGCCTTGCATCTGGACATTTTTGATCAGCCTGACAAACAGTTGCTTTTTCAGCAAACTGTAAAAGGAGGTTGCCATGTTATACCGGAGACTGGGAAGGACGAATCTTAAGGTATCAGCAATTGCATTCGGGGGACTGCCGCTATTCTTTCAACCGCCGGACAAGTCGATCGAGGCAATTAACCTGGCTCTCGATGAAGGGATAAATTACTTTGACCTGGATGAGGCGGGAAATTCTTTCATCCCGGAAAAAGTGTATCTCGATGGCGGAAGCAAGATCGGCCAGGTGCTGAAGAAGAGAAGGAATGACTGCTTTCTCGGGGTCAAGAGCATGCGTCAGACCTATGAGGAGCTGAAGGCAGACGTGGACCTCGCCTTAGAGAGGATTGTGAAAGGGACCAGCCGGGAGGTGATTGACATCTTCCAGCTCGCTTTCCTTGACACCCCGCAGAAGATGGAGATCATCCTTTCAAAACAGGGCGGATTGAGAGCGCTCGAGGAAGCGAAAGAAGAGGGGAAGATTGACTTCATCCTCGGAGCAGCCCACAACCCGAGGACATTGATCCAGGCAATCAAGACAGACCGGTTTGATATTGTGGAGTTCCCTTTCAATATTATTGAGAATGAGTACCTTGCAGAATTGATACCCCTTGCCAGAGAAAAGGATATCGGCACCGTGGTCATGAAGCCTCTGGGTGGAGGACAGCTGGCAAGCATCGCTGATCTGTCCCTCCGCTGGATCCTCCAGCATAATGTTGACTGTGTGATTCCAGGCATGAAAAGCATTGAAGAGGTACAAAAGAATGTAGAGATCGGTATCAAGCCGGAAAGACTCTCTGCTGGAGAACTGGAGACATTACACAAGCTGGGTGCTGAGGTAGGTAAGGAGTACTGCCATCGTTGCGGGTACTGTCTTCCCTGCCCTCAGGGGATCATGATCTTAGGCGTGATTGACCTGGTGAGGGCTCCGATGCTGTCCCTTGAAATGAAAAAGAAGAGCTACCACCAGGTAATCAAGGGACGGTTGAAGAGCGACCCGAACAACTGTGTTCAGTGCGAGGAGTGCGTGGAAAAGTGTCCCTTCAAGCTCCCCATCCCCACCCTGATGAAGAGGGCGGTGGAGATGTTTGAATAAAAATAAGGATCTCAAGCTCCAGTCTCCTTCGCCCTTCTATCTGGGACTCCTTGGACTTCTCGGACTCGTCACCCGTCGTGGGCGTTGCTTCTTTTTAGTTTTCTTAACTTTCTTTTTTTGCGTGAAGAAATTTTTTTTGAGCATATTTACTCCTTTCTATCCTTTCTATAATTTCTCTGCACAAGGCTAAATAGTCCTCTGCCACGCGGCTGTCTGATTGTTAATCAAAGATAGTCTCCCGAATCACTGGGCTTCCGTCTCTCACTCCTGTATCGACCTACTAACTTTATTTCAGGTTTTTCTATTATTTCGAAAACAGCTGTCCCATTATGAGGATGGAGAGGCATATTGGTTATAGCATGTAATCACGTCATTCCAGCTTGATGAACCACTCACATAGGAATTATATTTTGTAATTACATCTGTCCAGGTTGAACATTCGGCACCTGGAATCCCATCCTGAATAACAGTAAATGTTCTCCCCTCTACTGTTATAGTACCTGTCCTTGAACTACCTAAGTTTGCAGTCACTGAATATTGTACAATTCCATTCCCCGTACCGCTTAACCCAGAAGTGATAATGATCCACGATACATTACTGGTGGCTATCCAACTACAGCAACTTTCCGTAGTCATAGTTATGTATGCGTTTCCGCCAGCAGTGCTAAATGTTTGTTCTTCTGGAATAATAGAGTATAAACAGCTTGCCCCCTGCTGAGTTATGGTAAACACCTGATCTGCTATGGTAATCGTTCCCGTTCTTGGGCAAGCGCCCGAATTAACCGATACCGCAAAATTCACTGTACCGCTACCTGTTCCATTAGTGTCTGATGTAATTGTTATCCAGTAATCACTGTTTGTTGCAGTCCAGCTGCACCCATTCGTTGCGGTCACATCAATAGACCCTGATCCCCCAGATACACTAAATGCTTGGCTGAGGGGCGTTAAGGAATAGATACATGCTCTCCCTTCCTGAGTAATAGTGAACGTCTGGTCACCAACAGTAATGCTTCCATTTCTTGGATTTGTTGTAACAGTGCTTATGTTTGAAGCAACATTATAGTATATGGTCCCATTACCTGTTCCATTTGCACTTGATGTAATTGTTATCCAGGAATCATTGGTTGTTGCAGTCCAGCTGCACCCACTTACTGACGTCACTGTAATGTACCCGGTCCCACCTGCCGCAGCAAATGATTGATTGGTCGGTTCAATTGACATGCTGCATACTTCTTGCTCGACAGTGAAGGAATTTTCTGCCACAGTGATTGTTCCAGTCCGTGAATCTGCCGTTGCATTTGCAGAGACTGAGTAATACACAGTACCATTCCCAGACCCGCTATTCCCTGAAGTTATATTGATCCACGATGCATTGCTCGTGGCAGTCCAATTGCATCCACTCTGTGTGGTTACTCTTACCGTCCCTGTTCCCCCCAATGAGGTGAAGGATTGGTTGGTTGGTGAGATGCCGAAGGTACAAATCTGTCCACCTCGAACCGGCCATACGTAGTAGTTGTTGTCGCTGGACTTTTGGCAGTCTAAATTGCTGCCATCCCCTATATAGACGACCCATGCGCGGTCCGGGTCGTCGGCGTAGGTAGTAGAAGACCAGCAACCGTTGCCCTGCACATTGGTGAAAGGCTGTCCTGAAGGGAGGGCGGGAAGATATCGCGAATAGTCAGTAAGGCTATGGAGTTCTTTTCGGTTAGGAAGACGCCAATCTGCGTAACCAAAGTTGGGATAGGTGCCGGCATTCATTCCTGCCACATAACCCAAAGCTTGTTGCCATGTTCTATCGCCATTCGGCAAATTGGCATTCTTTGTCCACATAAGCCCTGTGAGGTTATCGGTAACTATATCACCATGGTCGGTAAACCTCGGACTGGGCCAGGCAACCCCTTGCTCTAGATCGCCGTCATCGCCTTCGGCATAACTATCCTTCTGCCCGGTCTGCCAAACCTGGGCTGGGTAGGAATTATCATCTCCGCCCCGAACCGGCCATATGTAGAAGCCGACGTTGCCGAGCTTATGGCCGTAAGACACGCGGCCATACCACATACGGACGACCCATGCGTAGTCCGGGAGACTGACGTAGGCAGTAGAAGACCAGTAATCGTCGGCCTGCACATTGGTAAAGCCCTGGGTATTGAGCCAGGTAGCGGTATTGGATTCTGCGCAATTCACAAGGCTTTTCAGTTCATTGACATTGGAGAGGCGCCAGTCTGTGTAACCATAGTTGGGATATGTGCCGGCATTCATTCCTAACACATAATCAAGAGCCTGTTGCCATGTTTTTGTACTATTAGGTAAATTGCCATTCTTTGTCCACATGAGCCCGGTGAGATTATCTGTCGCTGTCCCATTCCCATGGTCTGTAAATCTTGGCTCTGGCCATGGCACCCCAGCCTGAATGTCACCATCCTGACCCGTGCCAGCACAGGGCATTTCTGTCCCTGCTGTATCATAGCATTTTGTCTGCCCGGTCCTTGGCAGGCTAACTGTGCCGGCAAAGGTGGTTGAGGTTAAAAAGAGGAACAGGACGATTAAATAGCAAATCTTTTTCATGGCTTTATCCCTAACCTTTCAGTGCCTAATAATATCAGGAAAGGATCATCCCCAAATGTAATTAAAGTCTGCAAACCGTTCCTGTACCTCGTCTTCCAATCCCATTTTAAAATACTTGTTCACAACATCGAGTACATACAAGATGATATTATGGGCACCGATTAAGGCCAATTTAGCCTTCTCATGCTGGGCACCCTCATCGAAGGTCATTTGGCCGTTTTCTTTAAGTTTCGTCCGAGCGATTAAAGAAGAAATTGTTGCATGTGCTTGTAAGGTCGGATCATAATAACACATCAGGTATAAATCACAAAGACCGGCCTCACGTGCCATGGACTGGAGGTCGAGCTCGGACCAAGAAAATCTAGTTCTGGTAATACCACACTTCTTACATAGTACTTCCTGATATTTCTCTTTCGTTCTTTTGTATTCACTTTGTATCTGTTCTATTTGCTCAGAGGACAAATGCTTGTCCATCGGAAATACTTCGTTCGCATGATTGAATTGCCTACCTTGATTAACGTAGTGATATTCCAAGAACTGCTCTGCTTTGTCCGGTTTTTTTGCAATGTATCCCAAAGTGACGGCTCTTTCGTAGAGCCCACGCAACAGCTTCATACCCCCAATACCATAGCCATTTCCGCATAATAGAAGAATTTCCATAAAGTCTTCAACACAAAGGCGGCCAAGGAAAAAAACGACTTGGTCCGCTGGTTTAGAAGTCTCTACCTCTCTTATAAACACGCTCTGAAGCGTCTTAGAAAGGGGATGTAGCTTCTCGGCGAATCTAGGATGGCGTTTTAAAAAAGCCTGCCATTCATCGGGGAAGCCAAAAGTGATTTCATTTGTTTGCATCTTATCTGAGATTCTTTCCCTTGTCATTGACTGGATAACGACGAAACTACCTTCAGGGTAAACGCTGCGTGTTTACCCTCTCTGGTTGAGTGCCTGGTTATGCGAAATTCCAATTTCTTTTGTAACGTATTCCCGTAAACGATTAACAAAAGCGCGAACTAGGCCGATGTCTTCCGGACGAAAATATGCAACGAGATACGTTTTTCCATCGGAGAATAGCCGAATTGCAGTGATGGCGGTTGGGCCTGTAGGAATAGGGTAGCGAGCCGCCCACATAGAACTGCGAGATAACCGGGAAAGGAGATCTTCTTCGACAATCGTGAGCTTCATTGAGACCTTGCGGGCTAATCCCAGCAGGTCGTGCGCCTTGATATAATTTGGGATTTTAGTGAGAAGTCTATTGCGGAAGGACTCTCGATTTTTGTGGACAAGTAGCGCCTTAAAGTAATTTTCCAGCGCATAGGCAGTGAGTAAGAAATACGGCCCGTGAACGTTCTTGCGACTTGGCGTACTGACTACTTGTCCCGCCTCCACACGGACTTCCGACCAGTACTGTATGACTTCAGCTTCCAAAAGTTTCGCCGCAGCGAGGAGGAGCTCTGCCATATCAATCCATAGGTCAGTGTTGGTAAGTTCTTCTGAAAATTGTATCGCTAATTGAAATTCATGATGCTGCAGCTTCTTCATTGAAGATTCCTAAACACTTAACATTTTATATTTTTCTGTATTATATTTCTGCAACAAGTTTATGCCTGATCAGAGGAAATTATCAATTCTTTTTTCAACACCCTGCCAATTCACGAAACAGTGGAATATAAGAAAGACTGCTTGGGAGATTATTAAATGGAGCATTAATAACTAATCTATTTCTCTGCTGCTACTACCCACCACTTCTCTCTATAGCTTTTTCCATAATATTTCTCTGTGAGGTTTCCCAGCAGCGCGCGTTCCCTGATTGAGAAATCTCTCCGGGAAAGGTAGCTTGCCACATCCTCAGGATACGGGGGTTTCCCGCGCCTCTCAGGATCGAGGGCTTTTTGCTGCATTTCCGCGCTGATCTGGTCAATGAGGAAGAGGTTGCCAATCAGCGGTATCTGACCAAGTTCTTCAAAGAGACTGTCCACACCCTTCGGCTTCAGGTAATAGATCAGACCCTCGATGATGAATGCTGACTTTTCATTCGGTACGAATCCTGCCTGCACGAGCCTGCCTACAAAATCATCTTCAGTAACATCTGCCTCCACATAGACAGCCTGTTCCGGGAGTTTTCCTAATGCGTTTAGCAGGATGGCCTTCTTCAACCTCATCTGATCAGACAAATCCACTTCAAATACCTTTTTCCCCTTCAGGAAGAGAAGCCGTGCTGCCCGCATGTCATTCCCTGCACCGAGGAGGACAATTTGCCTGACACCCCCCTCCTGACAAAATGCCGTCAGATGGTCATCAAAATATTTGTCTCTTGCAATGATGTATTCTGCAAAAAAGGGCCATCGTTTGAGGGCAAGGGCAAGCATCTCCTCTCCCTCAGGTGAGACGAAGAGGTGGGCAAAGGGATCATTAATGAGAGGTTCACCCCTCTGAGTCTCCTGGAAACGGATCGCTGAAACTACATCTGCAGAGCGCCGGGCCTGCCGACCTTTTTCCAGTTCGAGAACTCTGTCTTCTCCCATTTTCACTGTCTTCCTTGACCCTTGAAAAAACGTTTGGCCCGCTTTGCGGGAAATCATGGTATTTCAAAAAAACATATAAAACCTACCGGCAAAGCCGGGCTTCGCTCTTATAGACCGAGGGCCGCGCTTAGCGCGGTATGCTTTTCTTAGGAAGTTTTACTGACAGTCCAAAAACCACCTTCCATTTCTTAGGGGTCATATTGGGGAGACCAAAGTGTTTAATCCACGTGATCTCCCATGCCTTGTCGCCGGTGACGAGGGCCATATCCCGGCAGAGCTGGCCCACAGGAACACCCATTGCCTCCAGGGCTGGCGCCATTTTTTTGGGATTCCGGCATTTGCCGTCCTCCAGGCAGGGCTCTGGATAACAGGCCTGGCAGGGACCTGCGCCGAACTGTTGGATGATTGCGTTTTTCCCGAGGATCTTCTCAACCTCTTCCCTCAGCTTGTTAATGGTCTGGAACTCCCACTGAACATCCTTGGTTTCATTGAAAAGCTTTGTCTGGAGGGCAATAAAGATGTCTGCCATGTCAAGCTTTTCCCGAACTTTCGCTGCGGGCGGTGTGAAGTAGGGGCAGGATGAACGCTTCTCCAGGCCGGGACAGCGGGTAAACCGGTTAGCCCCTTTCTTTTTTATGGTTAAAAAGGCCGTCCAGAACTGGTTCCGGCACATATCCTT
Organism: Pseudomonadota bacterium; assembly: GCA_026388815.1. GTDB lineage: Bacteria > Desulfobacterota > WTBG01 > JAPLJA01 > JAPLJA01 > JAPLJA01. The sequence goes on along the minus strand of JAPLJA010000174.1, from coordinate 5,109 downwards.
TATCCGGTCATCGCTGATCACGAGCTTGCCCGGAAGGAACCCGATGCGTCCGAAGTGTTCTACCCCCTTAATGGGAAACTTGTGAACGGTGCGGATGTCGAGCAGCTTTTTCAGGGCGGGAAATTTGTTTACCAGCTTCTCCTTTTCCCGGTAGAGCTTCTTTTTTCCAGCTTCGGAATACTTCGTTCCGACCTCAGTGTCCGCCACGATAGACCGCTCGATGTTGTCAATGGAATAGTTAATACGAGCTGCGTAGTTCATTTTCTCACTCCTTATGATAAATTTATGTTTTTAGAGCTGGATGAATTACCAGCAACTCTCCTGGGAAAAGGTATAACAAAAACGAGATAGCAATTCAAAGAAAATAGAAGACCTACCTGCAAGGCGGGCCTTCGGTCTATAAAACGTTTGGTCGTTCCTACATAAAACGTTTGGCCCGTCTTCGGGAAATGTCTTTGATCCATCATATGGGCAAAAAAACCTACCCGCAGGGCGGGCCTACGGTCTTATTTACCGCAAGAGCGGCCTCCGGCCTGATGGCCTTCGGTCTTATGTAGGGGCGCCGCATGCTGCGCCCACAGTAGACTTAATCAAAGATCTTTAACTGGGGGAAATAGTTTTTATAGTAGGCAGGATCAAGGGTTATAATCCCATTACTATTTGATAATGCAAATCCGCCAATAAGAAAATCTGTAAGAATCCTTTGTCTATAGGTCAACCGTTTGTGACATTTAGGGCAAACAGGGTTTATATCTTTTTTACAAGAAGGGCATACAAATTTCTTCTTTTTTAGGTATTGTGTCCAGGACTTTACTATCTCTTCATAATTTGTTTCGTATACCTCTATAAGTCTAACGTCAATAGTATTGAGCGCATTATTAAGTTTTTCTAAATGCTCAAAGTGAACGCCCAGTTCTAAATAAATACAATCATTGATAATATATTCATGGGAGTTGTATTTTTCCAGCAGAGTGGCAGATTGTTTATAGAGAGAATCTCTGGTAAAGACACTGAGCAGGACATTTGAATCAATAGTAATGATCATTCTACATCTCTCAGAGATCGAATCCGTTTAACTGCGCTTCCTTTTCCCTTTAAGCTGATACAACCGGAGACTTGCTCTATCCTGGACCTATAATCAATGTCATCCGTGATGCTCATTTTAAGCGCCAGATCAATCGCTTGTGAATTCTTCTTCACCTTAAAGCGTTTTTTTAGGCCCGTTAAAAGTTTTTCTCTCTTAGGAGTAAGACGAATAGTAATAGTTTGACCCATGATCACCACCTCCTTGTATGTAACACATTTTATGAAATGTCATACACTATGTCAAGGTGATATTTGAGAATAATTGAAAATTATTGTGAGAAAGGCAGAGGTAATTTTCCCCCTGCCTTTTTATTTTTCATGGCCAGATTTATTGGTTGAGATATGTGAAGATTTACGCTAAATAGAGAAGAGATATTTCGTAACATGAAAGCATCATGGGGTCAAATCAAAGGAGGGGCAACATGGATGTCTTAGCAATCTGCGGCAGTCCCAGGAAGAACGGGACGACTAACAGCGTACTTGAGCCAGTGCTCGCTGGAACCGGGCGCTCGTACGAGGTCCTGTGGCCTGCCTTCATGAAGATCGGCCACTGCATCGGGTGTCAGAAGTGCAGGGATGTTACTCCCGGGAAGTGCTGGCAGGACGATGACATGACAGCAGCGGTAAATAAGATGCTTGAGGCCAAGGCTCTCATCATAGCCTCGCCCACGTATTTTGGAAACGTTCCCGGTCCTCTCAAGAACTTCATTGATCGGTCTATCGCCACCTGTCACACAGGTAAGGGGGAACCTTGGCAGGGTGACACCCCGGGTCACGGTACCCGTCCCTTTAGAGGGGAGCCAGCCATGATTGTCGTTATCTCCGGCGGTGCTGACCATGAGAAAACAGCAGCCAACATCCGGCTGGTGCTTGAATACTACGAATACCAGGTGGTGGGAGAGTTTGTAGAAGGCATGGGCGGCTATATCGTGACCAAGGAAGAGAGCCCGGATATCTATGGTGAGTTATTTTCGCTGGGCAAGAAATTGGACGAGGTTCTCAAAGCAAAAGGAGTGTAAAAAATGACTTCCAAGAAGAGCTACGGATGGAGAGGGAAGATCCTTGAAGTTGATCTCACCAGTGCAAAAATTGAGGAGAAGGAGCTTCCTGAAAATTTAAAGAGGGACTATATTGGCGGATCAGGTTTGAATGCCAGGCTGTTCTACGACCTGGTGAAAGGCAATTCCACCCTTGACCCTCTCTCGCCTGAGAATCCCCTTATCTTCGGGTTCGGGCCTGTGGTGGGTACTGCTTTTCCTTCCGCCACCCGATTTACCGTTACAGCGAAAAGTCCTTTAACCCGAATATTCGGAGACTCCAATGCCGGCGGCTACTTTGCCATAAAGACAAAGCAGGCAGGGTATGACCATATCATCGTGAAAGGGAGATCGACAAAACCTGTTGCCTTGCTCGTTGAAAAGGGGAAGAAGCCCCAGCTCATTGATGCAGTCTCCTTATGGGGGCTGGATACCTATGAAACGGATGAAGAGATTGAAAAGCTGTATGGCAAAGATTGCGAGAGTGCGCGTATCGGCCCTGCCGGAGAGAACCTGGTCAGGTATGCCAACATCTTTTCCGGCAGAAAGAGGGTGGGTGCCAACGGCAGGGCAGGCATGGGATGCATCATGGGCTCAAAAAAGCTGAAGGCAATTATCGTCAAGGGTGAAGGAACCGTACCGGCAGCCCGTCCGAAGCAACTGAGTGAGCTGAGCAAGAAATACCGGGAGATCTGGGGTAAAGGTCCGGGGACCGCTGCGAATTCCGAGTATGGCACCCTCATCCTCATCGCCCAGATCGGCGCTGAAGTAGGAGTAAATAATGACCAGAAAAAGATCAGCCCGGAACAACTGGAGAGTTATGACCTGGAAAAGTTCCTGAGCACTTACAAGGATGGAAAAACCGCCTGCTCACGGTGCCCGGTAGGCTGCTCACAAAAGTGGAAGGTTGAAGAAGGAAAATTCAAAGGAGAGAGGGGAGACAAGATCGAGTTCGGCCACTACATTCACCTGGGCCCTCTCCTGGGTATCTTTGATTTTCCTACCCTGTTCCACCTGGCTGACATCACCAACCGCATGGGGATGGACTGTACCCAGTTCGGATGGAATCTCTCCATGGCCATGGAATGTTTCCAGCGGGGAATCCTGGGGTCTGAGGCAACAGGTGGAGTAGAGCTGAACTGGGGAGATGACGAGATGGTTGCACAGATGATCATGAGCGTGGCTAAGAGGGAAGGATTCGGAAATATCTTGGCTGAGAGTATTCCCGAGATGATTCAAAAAATAGGACCGGAGTCGAAGCCGTATGGTTTTCACACCAAAGGGATGACCTTCCCGTACAACCGCAAGGGGGTTCTACCCATGAGCCTTGCCTCTTCAGTGGGTGCTCGGGGTGCAGACCACATGAAAGGTCATCCGTTCTCAGCACTGGTCGGATCACGGGAAATGCTCGAGAGAATCTTGTCTGGTGGCATGAAAATTACAAGATGTTAATGGATTCCCTGGGGCTCTGCTTTATCCCGGTTGCAGCCACAACCATTTTCGGCGACCCCCTCATCCTCATCGAGGAGATGGGAGAGATCTATCAGGCAGTAACCGGCAGGGATCCGAAAAGGCTCTTTGAATCAACAGAACGGGCCTATCAGGTTGAGAGGAGTTACAACGCCCTGCTGGGGATCACCCGCAAGGATGACGCGAGACAAGGTACGTCACGCGGTGAACAAGACCCCATCCCCGGCATGCTGGATGAGTACTATTTTTACCGGGGCTGCTCCAGGGAAGGGCTGCCCACCCGCAAGAGACTCAAGGAGATCGGCCTCGCAGATGTGATAGAGGATCTGGCAAAGGCAGGGAAGATCTCTGAAGATGAACGTCCGGCGATCACAAAATTGTTAGCCAAGAAATAAGGGGCTATTCTCCACTGGCAGGTGAGATAAGAGAAAGGAGCAATGATGACCAACCAGAAGATCAACGAAATTATAAAGGACGTTGTAACGATTAAGAAGGAGATGATCGGGATTAAGGCTTGGAAAGAAGTACCGGAAGGTATCCCCAAATATGAAGGGAAGGCCTTCCCCGGCATGTGCGGCCAGATCGGCGAAGTGCTCGCGAACGGGGAAACCTTTGTTACAAACCTGAGCAATCAGCTCTGTACCGGCGGGGTAGTGGCTACCGGCGTTGCCCGCCCACCTTCTCCTAAGGCGAGCATCAATATTGCAAAGATGCATCTGGAGCTGATGAAAGACTATGGCAATCTTGATACGGCCCTCTGTTATGAAGATGAAATGAAAAAGCTGATTCCCACCTGTGAGGAGAAAAATGCCGTCGTTCAAGTGGGGCTTTTTACGGAGATGAAAGAACCGGACCTCGTTCTGATATTCTGCACTCCTGGCGCAGCAGATATTATCAATCGGGCTTACTCCTATGTCACCGGTAAACCCATTCAGGGGTTTGGTGGAAACGGCGGCTGCCCGTTTGCCATCCAGTATCCCTATGTTACCAAGAAGCCCTCGTTCACGTACGGCGACATCTCCTGGAGGAAGTTTATCGGCTTAGCCGATGAAGAGCTCACCATGACCTTTCCCCTCCCGTGCCTTGTCCAGTTTATCGAAAGCCTCCCCTTGGTGGCAGAGAACTATCGGAAGTATGGAGAAGGAATGAAGCTGTAGGGGCAAGGCAAGAGGCATCAGGCAGTAGGCAAGAGAGTATCAGAGTGTCATAGTATCAGAGCTTTGACACTTTGTAGCTTTGATACTTTGATACTTTATTAGATCCTTTGAATCCTCGAACCCTTCTTTACCGGAGCACCACCGATGGGGAAAAAAGACTTTCAGGACTATATCTGCCGACCTTTCTGCATGTTTTATCGCGAAGGCCAGAAAGAGGACCTTGCCTGCCACGGGTCAGAGGTGATTGAACGCCTGGTAAAGCAGGGGCGACTGCATCCTGGACAGTTACCGCGGGATGGGAAAATCCCCGGCAAAAGGTGGCAACATGATGCTGCTTTAGATGCTGCTGTCTGCCAGCC
>JAPLJA010000228.1 GCA_026388815.1 Pseudomonadota bacterium | reverse complement strand
CTTTCTTTTATGAGTTGGTCCAGTATACGTGAAGACTTGATAGAAAAAGAGAATTAAACAGAACATGTCCGGTACCGGCAAACTAAACCATATAAGAAACATTGGTTTCATGGCCCATATTGATGCGGGCAAGACAACACTTACAGAAAGAATACTCTACTATACCGGTCGCACCCATAAAATCGGGGAGGTTGATGACGGCGAAGCAGTAATGGACTGGATGCCCCAGGAGCAGGAGCGCGGAATTACCATTACTTCAGCAGTAACGAATTGCCAATGGAATAATTATGACATCCATCTGATCGATACCCCTGGCCACGTTGACTTTACGATAGAAGTCGGGCGCTCTCTGCGGGTACTCGACGGTGTAGTAGCTCTTTTTTGTGCTGTAGGAGGAGTTGAACCACAATCAGAAACAGTATGGTACCAGGCAGATAAATACCGTGTGCCCAGGATAGCATATATCAACAAAATGGACCGGATTGGCGCTGACCTCTTTGGTACGATAGAGATGATGAAGGAAAAGCTGGGGGCAAGGCCGGTATTACTTCAACTCCCCTTAGGGCAAGAGGATACGTTTAGAGGTGTGATTGACCTCATCGGGATGAAGTGCATAGTCTGGGATCAAGAGACTTACGGGGCAACCTTTGTTGAACAGGAGATACCAGAAGAACTTCTCCTCAATGCTCGAGAGTATCGTGAAAAGATAATAGAGGCAATAGCAGAAAAAGATGACGTGATTGCAGATAAATATCTCAGTGGTAACGCAATAGGTGAAAAAGAAATCATTCAGGCATTAAGAAAGGCCACCATTGATCTGACGTTAATTCCTGTCCTTTGTGGAGCCGCCCTCAGAAACAAATGTATACAGCCTCTTCTCGATGCAATAATTAATTTCCTCCCTTCACCACTCGATATTCCTCCCATCAGCGGTATCAATCCCAAGACAGGGAATAGGGAGAGCAGGGAGAGTAGCCCTGATGGGCATTTAGCTGCTCTTGCTTTTAAAGTTGCAGTACATGAAGGACGGAACTTAATTTACCTCAGGATATATTCAGGGAAAATTACAGTTGGGGAAGAAATCTATAACTCGAGCAAAGGGATAAAAGAGCGGATAAGCAGAATTTTCCTTATGCATGCCAATAAGCGTGAGAGAATTTCAAGTGCACAGGCAGGAGACATTGTAGCCACACTCGGCCTAAAAGATACCTTTACAGGGAATACTCTTTGTTCAGAAAAGCATCCCATCATTCTTGAGCCTATAGAGTTTTACCGACCAGTAATGACTGTGGCGGTGGAACCAAAGACAAAAGTGGATCAGGAGAAAATTGACTCAGCATTAAAAAAGCTATCAGAAGAAGACCCGACTTTTCATGTAATATTTGATGAGGAATCGGGACAGACTATCCTTTCAGGCATGGGCGAACTCCACCTGGAGATTCTCACCAATAGGCTTTCAAGGGAATTTAATTGCCAGGTTACTGTGGGCAAGCCGCAGGTGGTCTATAAAGAAACTATTTCATCCACGGTGGAGGTGGAAGAAAAATTTGAAAAGGAAATCAATGGAACCGTCCACTGCGGCCAGGTGCGTTTGAGACTCGAACCTGCAGAAAGGGGAGAAGGTATTCACTTTGTAAGCAGGTTAACCGATGAACTCCTCGCAGATGATTATGTTAAAGCTATTGAGGATGGAATCAGAGAAGCAACCCTCGGCGGGGTTCTCTCCGGTTACCCGGTTGTTGACCTGAAAGCTACTCTTATCGGAGCTCAGCATACAGAGAAGATGTCATCAGAGCTTGGTTACAAAATAGCCGCTTCAATGGCTTTTAAAAAAGGATGCTTTATGGCATCCCCGATTCTTTTGGAACCGATCATGAAAGTTGACGTGGTGATTCCAGAAGATAATACCGGTGAAATTATCGGTGACCTGAATGCCCGAGGTGGAAAAGTGGAAGAGATAACAGCGAAAGGAAAGATAATAATCTTGGCGGCACTTGTCCCCTTAAAGCAAATGTTCGGTTACTCGACTGATATCCGGTCTGCAACTCAGGGAAGAGGAACCTTTACCATGCAGTTTTCGCACTATGACAGAGCCCGTTAATCATAAGAAATTCAAAAATATTTTTAATGACAGCAGCAGAAAAATAGGTTAATCTGTATTAAGGATAGCCAAAAAGAGGAGTGCATCGAATGCGAGAAAGAGTTGAAAAGGTACTGGATAAAATACGGCCTGCATTACAGGCAGATGGCGGTAACATCGAGTTGGTTGATGTGACTGACGGAGTAGTAAAGGTCAGGTTGAAAGGTGCCTGTGCAGGTTGTATGGGCGCGCAGATGACACTCAAGATGGGGGTTGAAAAGGCCATTAGGGAAGTTATACCAGAAATAGTAAGAGTTGAGGCAGTTTAACTTTTACTATTACTCCACCGGATATTTTTTCGAAAAGTAGTCTCTCAATATTTCCCTGTGATCAAAAGCGATAGGCGAGGGTAGGGTATTTTCAGTAAAGATACCGATCCCTTTGGCATCATCAGCGGCTTTAGGTGTACCGTGGGCAGTGGCAAGATATACAGTACTTATCGTATGGTGACGGGGATCTCGTCCTGGTTCAGAATACGTATGAAATTGTCCCTCCAAATCAATTACAAGGGAAGTTTCTTCTCTTGCTTCTCTTTTTGCTGCATCTTCTAAGGATTCGTTATAATCAACAAACCCTCCAGGTAAGGCCCAGCCAAAAGGCGGATTCTTCCTTTCAATCAGAATAATACCTTTATAAGGTACTTCAATAATGATGTCCACGGTTGGTACCGGGTTTTTAAATGTTTCAATTTCTCCACCACAGTTGGGACAAATTACCTTTTTCCCCATCATTTTTAACTCCTTTTTTGAATCAGAAAGTTCATACTACCAGTAATCAGTAATCCTGGCAAAAATAAAAATGATGATGTTAAAAAATACCTTGACATACAATATATAGTGGTATAATTTTCTTCTAATACTATTAATAGTTTTTTATAAAAAAACTATATGTTTAACTATGATCTGGCAATAAGAGATTTCTGGCGAGTAATCAAGAAAAGAAAGGCAATTATAATCTTTGTTACTCTTTTGGTTGGATTGATCAGCTTCTCCTTAGCCTGGATCAATAAGCCAGAACCTATTTATGAGGCAACCTCGGAAGTAAAGTACGAACAACCTACACTCATTATGAGCATCTTTACTGAAAAAACTTTCTCATTACCTTGGGACGTTATTGCTACGCAGGCTCTCCTGATTAAGAGCTTCCCGGTGATGGAAAAGGTGGCAAAGGAGTTAGGGATAATTGATCGAGCTGTTACCATTGACCAGGTAATGAGAACAAAAAACTTTCTCGATCTGATCAACTCTATTCAAAAAAATATATCAACAGAGAGAAAAGACAATACTAATATTATCAGCATAACCTGTCGGACGCATGATCCAAGGATGGCTCAAAGAATGGCAAACACGGTTGCTCAGATGTATCGAGAAAACAATATCGCTGAAGTGAATCGTCGTTTGCTTGAATCAATTAATTTTATTAACGAGCAGTCAAATGTTGTTGAAGAAAAATTAAAGGCGGCAGAAGAAAGAAGGCGGGCAATTCAGGCTGTTGGTAAAACAGTTTCCGATACGCAGACGAAAAATGCCATACTCACGAAAAATGCCTTGGAATTAGCTGAGCTGGTAAGAGAAATCAGGGTAAACGAGGAATTATTATTTTTCCTACAATCGAAATACCGTGAGGCCCTCATCAAACGTTCAGAGAGAGCTGAAGAAGTATCCATCATTCATCCTGCATATGAGCCAATTGAATCAATCAATTTCACTCGCGTCGATATTACGACAATTACTGGTGCGATTTTCGGTCTGCTCCTCGGTCTGTTGTGTGCTTTTTTGAAGGAAAGGAACAATGTCTTGATACGCACTATCGAGAGCGTGGAAAGGTATTCAGAGGTTCCAGTCATAGGAATCATCCCCGAGGTTGATATCAAGAAACTCAAAGAGCACTATGCACAGATTAAAGATCTTCCTGATGATGATCAGTCCTTGAGGAAGTATATCGCCATGATTTGCCATTTTGCCCCCAAATCCTCTGTATCTGAAGCTTACCGTTTACTGCGAACGAATTTACAATTTATCGGACTTGAGAAAAAGGGGAAATCCTTCATCATTACCAGTTCTACCTTCCGTGAAGGTAAAACAACCACGCTGATTAACTTAGGCCTGACAATGGCACACACAGGAAAAAGGACCTTAATTGTTGAGTCCGACTTGAGAAAACCTTCTATTTATGATGTGTTTGGATTGAATAAAGAACCTGGTTTAACTGATATCATACTTGGAAATTATACTTGGAAGGAGGTTGTCAAGACCATAACTGATATCATGGTTGGGAAATTAGAAATGCCTGATATTTTGAAGACTCCAGGATTGGAAAACCTCTCAATCATTACCTGTGGCTGCATTCCTCCTAACCCCTTTGAAATTTTAAGTTCTTCCAAGATGTCAGAGTTTATTGCCGAGGTTGAAAGGCATTATGATGTGGTGCTCTTCGATACACCGCCAGTCCTCCTTTGTGCTGACGCTTTAATCTTAAGCCAACAGGTAGATGGAGCTCTGCTTGTCTATGAAGTTGATAAGGTTTCGCGCAGGATCTTAAAGAGGGCAAAGAAGCAAATCGATAATGTAAGAGGTTCGATCTGGGGTATTATCCTGAATCATGTAAAGCCTGCAATAACTACTGATTATTACAAGTACCGAATGAATCATTTCTATGGGATTGAAGAAAAACGTAGTGTTAAGGAGATGAGTGGGTTCTTTGCTTCTCTCTTCTCCCGTTGGCAAAGCATTTTACTTATTATCTTTTGCATCCTCTTGATCTTTGCAGGCATTCTATGGCAGAAGAACTATTTGCCAGGGTATGGGAGTAAGAAATTATTTCTCCCCTCCATAAAAACCGATGTGTTAAAAGAGGTAGAGATGATCCATCGAGCTCAAAAAGAGGCCTTGAAGTCTCCTCAAGAAATTACTCATATTACCTATCATCCCTATTCCATTCTTATCAGTTCAAGTAAAGAGGGGAAGAATGCGCTGGAGGATTGGAGAGCGATAACAAACCAAGGGTACACTGCCTATATCAGCCTTGCAGACATAAAGGGGAAAGGAGAATTCTACCGTGTGTTTGCCGGAATGTTTGAAAGGAAAGAGGAGGCAAGAGAGGCTTTAAAAACAATTAAGGGCCCGTTTAAACCTTCTATCATATTAACCCCTTATTCTCTGCAGATTGGTATCTTCCCTTCACGAAACACTGCTGATCAGGCGATAGCGAAATGGGGAATAAAGGTCTATTTCCCCTATTTCCTGCCGACTGATGGAGATCAAAAGCTTCGATTACTATTGGGTGCATTTACCACCCATGAAGAGTTCTTAACACTTTCTCAAAAACTTGGTGAAAAAGGCATTACCTATCAGGTTGTCCGCCGCTGAACAAGAAATTACCATACGGTCATTTAAATGTTAAAAGGAGGACCCCGTAAAGCCCTTGGCCAAAATTTCCTCAGGGATCACTCTATCCTCAAAAAGATTATCTCCTTTGCTGATTTGAAGAAAGAAGATGTCGTCGTTGAAATCGGTGCGGGTTTAGGCGATTTAACTGCTCTTCTCGCTCAAAAATCAAGGATCGTTGTAGCACTGGAATTGGACCGACGATTGATTGATATTTTAAAGGATAGATTTAGTCAATACAAGAACGTAAGTATTGTGCAGGAAGATGCTTTAAGGTTCAATTACCAACAGATTTCAGAACAGTTTCAAACTCGATTAAAGGTGGTCGGAAACATACCATATTATCTATCCACCGTTCTAACAATGAAGCTCTTAAAGATGAGCTCTCTTATCAGTTTAATACTCTTCATGTTCCAGAGGGAAGTGGCTGAAAGAATTACAGCAGGGCCTGCTTCTAAAACTTATGGCCCACTTTCCATACTCTCCCAGGTCTATGCAAATGTATCAAAAGTATTAGAGGTCAAAAAATCTTGTTTTATTCCCCAGCCTAAAGTGGATTCAGCATTAGTGAAGTTCATCATATGTCAAAATCCAAGGATTGAAATTAAAGACGGAAAGTATTTTGAAAAAACTCTCCAATCGATTTTTGCGCAGAGACGGAAGACCCTACAGAATGCTTTAACAGCTTTGTTGCATAAGAGTAAGCTTGAGATAACGGATATATGTCTATCTTCAGGTATCGACCCTCATCGACGAGCCGAAACCTTATCAATTGAAGAGGTTAATAAACTCATGAAGATGGTGAGAAATGCAGATGGTAGCCTTCAGAAATGATGTTAAGAGTCTTAGATCTCTCCACCTACAACAATTTCAGGTATTCTTAAGGTAGGTTGGGCATCTGCAACCGGTACACCCTGACCATCTTTACCACAGGTACCGATCCCGAATCCCAGATCGCTCCCTACCATATCAATCTTTTTTAAAATATCAGGTCCGTTTCCCGTGAGGGTTGCACCACGAACTGGTTCTCCAATGTTTCCGTTCTCAATCAAGTAGCCTTCGCTTACCTCGAATATAAAGTCTCCATTTACTGTATTTACCTGTCCACCACCCATTTTTTTTACAAAGATACCTCTCGGCGTTGATTTCAAAATATCAACAGGGTCAGATGTTCCTGGAGCAATAAGGGTGTTGGACATACGCGGAATCGGGCGGTCGCGATAGGATTCTCTCCTTCCATTACCTGTTGAGTTCATTTTGTCTTTCATAGACGTGAGCAGGTCATAGAGATAACCTCTTAGCTGTCCCTTATCAACAAGAATGGTCTTTTGAGAAGGTATACCTTCATCATCAAAACAGTAGGATCCCCTTTTATTCGGTAACGTGGAATCATCCATTACCGTAATGAGTGGAGATGCTACCATTTGACCTAATCTGTTTGAATAAACTGAAAGCCCTTCCTGAGCTAGGTCTGCTTCCAAACCATGACCGATAGCTTCATGAATCATTGTACCTCCAGCCTCACTGGAAAGTACTACAGGCATCAACCCCCCTGGTGCTTTTCGTGCTTCCAGCATTAAGATTGCTCTGGAACTGGCTATCTCTGCAAACTTTTCAGGCGGGTTATCATCGAAAAACTCAAAACCGATAAAGCCTCCTCCCGGCTCATAACCTGTCTGGATGATCCCATCACGGGATGCAACCACCTGTACAACAAAAAGGGTTGAAATCCTTTCGTCTTCAACCAGGCTCCCCTGGGAATTGGCAATCAGTATCTTCTGCAAGCCATCTCGATAAACTACTTTTACCTGCCTGATTCTTTTATCCCGAGATCGAGCTATTTTGTTTGCCCGGATTACCAGATTAACCTTTTCCTGAATACTCACATTCTGAGGTAATTCTTTAATGATAAACCTCCTGCCTTGCTTCTGTTCTGTGAGGTCGATCTCCCTTTCATATATCCCTTCTTTGCAGGCGAGACTTACACTATCAGCCAGGTCCATTAAAGACATCTCATTCACAGTATTTGTAAAGGCATACGAGGTCTTATGGTCGTGAATTACCCGTATCCCAACTCCTGTATCTATACCAGTTATTATCTTTTCTATTTTGTTATCTTCGCAGACAATTGAGGTAGGTTGGCTTTGTTCAAAGTAAATCTCGGCGAAACTCCCCCCTCTTTTCAGTGCTATTTTAAGAATCTTGGTTAGGTTAAATTCCTTTATCATTATTGACTTTAGTTACCATTTTCTCTAAACTTTATCAAGGAATAAACGATGTCTGGAACAGAAAATAATTACGTTGAGATTTACCTCTCGTATAATGAAATTGAAGCAGAATTAATTAAAGGATTGCTTGAAGAAAAAGGTATCTCGGTAATGATTAGGGCTATGCATATATCTCCCTATCCTATAAACATTGGAAGGTTTGCTGAAAAACGGATTGCTGTCCCGGAGCATAAAATAGAAGAGGCTAAAGAACTCATCAACCAGGCAATTACGGATGGTTTTCTCATTCGAGAGGAAGGTAAGTTTAAGGATGAAATTCATAGCTGACGTGATGCTTGGTAAATTAGCAAGGTATTTAAGGATCCTTGGTTATGATACCCTATATTCGAGCCAGATGGATGAAGAGGAGCTTATCAGGAATGCAATTGCGCAGAAAAGGATGCTCCTGACAAGAAGGACTAAAATAAAAAGAAGAGAAGATATAAAAGACATCCTGTTCATAACTCAGGATAACCCGAAAAAACAATTGAGAGAGGTGTGCGAGCGCCTCCACCTAATGCCTGTTGCCGGCTCTCTTTTTACTCGATGCCTGAGCTGCAATGAAATATTGGTGGATATGTCAAAAGATAAAGTAGAAGGAAAGGTGCCTGAACATATTCTCAATGCTCATGATTCTTTCTCCTTCTGCCCTCATTGTAACAGGCTTTATTGGCCTGGCACCCATCACGAACGTATGCTCCAACAAACTAAGAATCAAGCTCGCAATATTTTATAAATCAGATTTTCAATCCAGAATTGTTTTGTAACAGAATGAATTGTTAAAAGGATATCTGTGATTACCGTTATTATGGAACGGCACACTCAGAAGGATCACCCTTTATCTTAGCAAGCGCATGAGGAAGGGAAGGCAAAAGAATCGCAAGATTTTCTCGTGCTCCTCTGGGGCTACCAGGAAGGTTAATAATGAGAGAACGTTTCCTTATGCCTACTACTGCCCGTGATATCATGGCGTGAGGGGTTTTTTTAAGACTTTCCATTCTCATTGCCTCAGCCATTCCCGGTATCTCCTTCTCAATAACCTCTAAGGTTGCATCTGGTGTTACGTCTCGAGGGCTTACCCCTGTTCCACCTGTGGTAATTATCAAGTCTAATTCCTTCACATCAGCAAATTCTATCAATTTTTTCTTGATAATATCCTTCTCGTCAGGAATGATTTCATAAAAAGAGATTTTAGCAGGCAGACTCTCAATAAATTTTGCGATCTCAATTCCGCTTATGTCTTCCCTCTCCCCTTTAGAACCTTTATCTGAAATGGTCAGAATACCTGCATTGATCATAAGTATGCAATCTATTAATAACTGCAATTACAATATGCATTTAATGTATACAGATTTGCTCTATGTGTCAAAATAAAAATTATCCATAATTATGCAAATATTATTTCAGGGATTGACCTGGGATGGCGTGAAGATACATGTCGAACCACACACTGATTACATGCTTGATATGATTGCAGCACAGATGGTGAGTTTTAAAAGCTATCTGCCATCAGGCAATTTTACTCATAATCTTTTTAATTGACGGCAATCTCGCCTTACATCCTTGACGTCCCTCTTTCCTGTTGTTAATATTGCTTTAAGGAAACACCTGAGCGTAAACGGGAATGAAGAAGCATCTTATTATCTTTCCTTTATTATTAACGTTATATACTGTACCCCTTGTTTCTGTCACGTCAGGGCAGGAGATGGTTCGTGTGGCAATCATGAAGGACCAGGAAAGTGTAAAGATCTCAGGCGGGGAGATTTGTATAACTGATTTTCTTACAGGACAGACGCTTGCGTCGGGAAATAATGGCTCAGTAGTTATTAAGAAAAATGAGAATGGTTTAACAATCAACAAATTACTTATCTCTTCTACCCGTATCAAAATAGTCAACCCCAGTGGATTTCTTAAGGTAAATGGTAAGGGATATCGTGGGAAACTGGAGGTGATAGAAGAGAAAGAGCATAGCTTACTGATTATCAATGAGCTAAATCTTGAAGATTACCTCGCAGGCATGGTGACCCAGGAAATGTCATCACAATGGCCTGTAGAAGCTTTGAAGGCACAGGCAGTCGCTGCAAGAACCTACGCCCTTTTTCAAAAGGCAAACCGGAAAGATGCCCTGTACCATCTTGAGTCAACGGTCCTTGATCAAGTGTATAATGGGAGCGACTCAGAAAATCAGCTATCACTTCAAGCAGTAAATAATACGCAAGGAGAGGTGATAACCTTTCATAATGAAATAATATCAGCATTTTACCATAGTTGCTGCGGAGGACAAACTGAACCTGCCAGGCTTGTCTGGCAAACAGGTTCTCCACTTCTACAGAGTGTAATCTGTACGTTCTGCAGCGACTTTCCACGCTACTTCTGGGAGCTAAAGCTTTCTAATGAAGAAATCATAAAAAGGTTTAATGCCGAAGGATATCGGCTGGATAAAATTGAAGATATTAAAGTAACGAAGAGGAGCGAGACCAATCGTGCAATGGAGATTTCAATACAAGGGAAAGGTGACAATATATCCATTACCGGAAATGAACTGAGGAGGATACTCGGCTTTGAACGTCTGAGAAGTACAAACTTTATTGTAAAGAAATTACGGGGATCAACCCAATTTCTTGGCATAGGGTATGGACACGGTGCCGGTCTATGCCAGTGGGGAGCAAAAAGGATGGCTGAAAATGGTTATACTTACCGGCAAATTTTGTTGTATTATTATCCTGTTGGAGAGATAAAAAATATTTATGAAGGGGTAAACAAATGAAGTGTTATATCTGCTCTGAAAAAGGTGTGGAAAGGGATGCCATCGCTGTCTGTATTGTCTGCGGTATGGGGGTTTGCCGCGAGCACTTGATCCGGGAAGAAATGTCAGTTGCGGAGATTTTTGATTGGGGCATAAAAAGGGAAGAAATAGTTTATCCCAAATCATGCCCGCGCATCTTGTGTCCATATTGCTATGAAGCCCTGGTGGTACAAAAAGCCAGGAAATAATATCTATCCCTGTTGAGTAAAAACATTAGATGAAAATCTTGATTTTAGGTGCAGGAGCTATCGGCTCTGTTTTTGGTGGTTTCCTTGCCAAATCTGGTCATGAGGTTGTACTTCTCGGCAGGCAAGCTCATATGGCGACAATAAACCAAAACGGCCTGAAAATAGAGGGGATCTGGGGAGAGCACGATATTACCTCTCATATCAAGGGATATACATCATTAAGTGCAATCAGGGAAGGGGAGGGCAATGCTTTTGACCTAATTTTGCTCACCGTGAAGTCTTATGATACTGAGGCAGTAATCAGGGATTACCTACAATATTTTTTAAATAACGCCCCTATGGTATCCCTTCAGAATGGGTTAGGGAATTTGGAGAAGATCGTGGAATTACTCGGAAGTGATAGGGCAATCGGAGGAAGGGTAATTTTCGGCGCAGAGATTATCGAGTCAGGGAGAGTTAAGGTTACGGTTTACGCTGACGCCGTAGTAGTGGGAGGAGTGAGCGGTGGCATCGATCCAAGGATGGTTGAAAAAATAGCAGCAATATTCTCACAATCAGGGATTCCGTCTCATGCTACCAATGAGATCGAGAAATATATCTGGGGGAAGGTTCTTTATAACAGCGCACTCAACGCCTTGGGATCAATTCTGGAGGTAAACTACGGCGAACTTTTAAACAGAGAGGAGACCAGGAAAATAATCGTTTATATCATATATGAAATTTTCAGTGTCATCGAAAAATCAAAGACCAGACTTTTCTGGAATACTCCCGATGAGTACCTGAAATTACTTTTTGATGAACTAATTCCCGCAACCTATAACCATTTCCCCTCAATGCTCCAGGACATCAGGAGAAAAAGAATGACTGAAATCGAATCAATTAATGGAGAGGTTGTCAAAACAGGCGAAGATCTCGGTCTTTTTCTGCCTGTGAATAAGGTCACCTTAAATCTTGTAAAAGTTAAGGAAAGGATAGCCAGATCGGATGCTCGATGAAGTATTAGACCGATTTCTTAACTATCTGGCGGTAGAAAAGGGGGTATCACTTAATACCCTGGATGCATATAGTGGTGATTTGAATCGTTATTTAGACTACCTTCACAAACAAGGCATACATGATATTTCACATACAACTGCAATAGAAGTCCTCTCGTACCTTTCTCATGAAAAAAAACGGGGTCAATCAGCACGAAGCATGGCAAGAAATATGAGTGCACTGAAAACCTTTTACCGATTTCTTCTCCGCGAAAATATGCTGCTGACTGACCCTCTGTCCAACCTTCAGAATCCAAAAATTGGAGATAAACTACCCAATGTACTGAGCCTTGACGAGGTAGACAAATTGCTGGACATACCGAATCCTAAGACTCCACGGGGGATGAGGGATCAAGCGCTGCTTGAGGTTCTCTATGCCGCGGGCTTGAGGGTTTCAGAATTGGTTATGTTAACATTAAATGACGTGAACCTTCAAGTAGGATACATCCGTGTATTCGGAAAGGGTTCAAAAGAGAGGATCGTACCCATCGGGGAGACTGCCCAGAAAAAAGTGCATTCATATATCGAAACGGCAAGGCCGGGGATCATGAAAGGAAGAAAAAGTCCATATCTCTTTATAGGCAACTCAGGCAAGAATATCACCCGTCAGGCATTCTGGAAGATGATCAAAAGGTATGCACTTCTCGCAGGTATCCATAAGAAGATCAGTCCTCATGTTCTCCGTCACTCCTTCGCCACTCATTTACTCGAAAGAGGAGCAGATCTCAGGTCGGTTCAGAGCATGCTTGGACATGTCAACATTTCCACAACTCAAATCTACACCCATGTAACAAGGGAGAGGCTCAAGGATATCCATTCGAAGTTTCACCCCCGGGCTTGATTACAGCTAAAATGCAAGTCATCACGACACATGTAAACGCCGATTTCGATTCCCTCGCCTCTATTGTTGCAGCCAAAAAACTCTACCCGGAAGCCATTGTAGTATTTCCTGGATCACAGGAAAAGAGTCTCCGCGATTTCCTGCTCAAGTCCACGTTTTATATTCTTGAGGTTGAAAAGATAAAAAAAGTAGATTTTGAAAAGATTGAAACCCTGATACTCGTCGACATCCGCCAAATTCACCGAATTGGAAGGTTCAGCGAAATCATATTGAAACCAAACATAAGGATTCATATTTATGATCACCATCCCCCTTCACCGGATGACATAAAAGGTTCTTATGAGGTGATCAGACAGGTAGGCGCTACTACCACCATTCTCTCTGAGCTTTTGCGAGAAAGGAATATTGAGATCTCTCCAGCAGAGGCTACCATTCTGATGCTTGGCATCTACGAAGATACCGGATCACTTACCTTTACTTCCACCACACCTGAGGACTACAGCATGGCAGCTTACCTGCTTGAAAGAGGAGCAAACCTCAATGTTGTTTCTGACATGATCACGAAGGATCTTACCGCCGAACAGGTTTCACTCCTGAATGAATTGATAGAGAATGCCACAGTCCATATCATTAACGGAGTTGAGGTGGTCATTGCCAAGGTGTCAAGAAGTAATTACGTCGGAGATTTTTCACTCCTGGTCCACAAACTGAAAGATATCGAGAACATAAACCTTCTTTTTGCCTTAGCTGATATGGAGGATCGCATATATCTCGTTGCGAGGAGCAGGACGAAGGAGGTGAACGTGGGAGAGGTTGCTGCTGAATTTGGTGGCGGTGGTCATCAAACTGCTGCCTCTGCAAACATTAAAGGGCTGACATTAATCCAGGCCGAGAATAAATTAAAGGAACTACTTAAGAAGTATATTAAACCTATTAATATTGCGAAAGATGTCATGTCATCCCCTGCAAAGTCCATCGATGCTTCCGATAGTTTAAAGATGGCTGGTGAATTGATGACACGGTACAATATTAATGCACTGCCCGTTCTTGAGACAGGTAGGCTGGTTGGCATCATAACACGGCAGATTATCGAAAAGGCATCTTTTCATGGACTCAAGGACGTACCGGTAAAAGAGTACATGATCAGTGAATTTGCAACCGTCAAACCACAAACTTCCTGGGTAGATGTCCAGAGGCTTATTGTAGAAAACAATCAAAGATTCCTGCCGGTAATTGAGGGTGCAAAAGTAGCTGGTGTTATCACACGGACTGATCTTTTAAGGGTCCTCCATACAGATTTACGCGAAGAGCCTCGATACCTTCCGAATGCTCAATTTGACCCTTCACAGAAAAGAAGAACGGTCACTAAGCTCATGGAAGAACTCCTACCGGAATCATTGATCTCGATATTGAAGAATGCAGGAGAAATGGCTGAGAGACTGAAAATGAATGCTTATGCTGTCGGAGGATTCGTGAGAGACCTGTTGCTCAGGAACGATAATTTTGATATCGACCTCGTCGTTGAGGGTGAAGGTATTAAGTTTGCCAGGAAATTTGCATCACACTATGGAGGTACCGTAACGTATCACAAGAAGTTTGGTACTGCAGTGATAAACCTGCCTGGTAAGATTAAAGTTGATGTAGCGTCTGCACGTCTGGAATATTATGAACGACCTGCTGCCTTGCCTCAGGTAGAAATGAGTTCTATAAAGCTTGATCTGTACAGGAGGGATTTTACTATCAATACCCTGGCTGTAAAGCTTAATCCCCGCTCTTTTGGAGAAATGATCGATTTCTTCGGTGCAAAGAAAGATATAAAAGATAAGACAATACGGGTGCTCCATAACTTGAGTTTTGTGGAAGACCCAACCCGTGTACTTCGCGCACTCCGTTTTGAACAGAGATTTGGGTTTCAATTAAGCAAACTAACAGCCAATTTAATACAAAATGCTGTAAAGATGAATTTCTTTGATAATCTTTCCAGAAGAAGGCTGTCCAATGAACTGATCCTGGTATTGCAGGAAGAAAATGTACCCCCCCTGATCAAGAGAATGGACGACTTTGACCTTTTGAAGCTTATCCATCCAAAGCTTGTCTTTACCGAGCACATGAAGGAACTCCTTGAAAGAATTCATAATGTCATTTCCTGGTTCAAGCTCCTGTTCCTTGATAAACAGTATGACCAGTGGATAGTTTATTTTGCCGGGATAATGGACGGCCTGAAAAAAGAAGAAATCAAAACGGTTGCAGAAAAACTCTCCCTAAACAGGGGAGAAGCGCTAAAAATATATGCAGTAAAAGAAAAGGTGCCTGGTATACTTTTCAATTTATCCTCCCCGGCAATAAAAAACAGTACCGCATATCATCTTTTAACCTCCTTACCTATTGAAGCTCAGCTCTACCTCATGGCTAAAACCACATCTGAACATGTCAGGAAAGCTGTCTCTCACTATTTTACGCACTCAACACAGGTAAAGGTCGAGCTAAGCGGTGATGACCTTATTTCACTTGGATTAACTCCGGGGAAAATCTTTAAAAAAATATTCCATGAAGTATTAAATGCCAAACTCGATGGCGTATTAAAGAATAGAGAGGACGAATTAAGGTTTATAAAAGAGCATTTTCCCCAATCAAAGACACCCAATCAAAGATACACCCAATCAAAGATACATTGACACTTTCCTGTATATTTGTTATAAGCAGATGCCAAATTTATTCAATATTCTAAGGGGTTAGCTTTTACATAGCATGGAGACATTAATTCAGCGTATCTCTTTAATGGCTGTGCCAATACTTCTGGCTGTTACCTGTCATGAATATGCCCATGGATGGGTAGCAGATCGGCTTGGCGACCCCACTGCACGATTATCCGGCAGGCTTACCTTCAATCCATTAAAACATCTTGATCTGTTCGGGACCATTGTTTTTATACTCACCAGAATGATAGGATGGGCTAAGCCGGTTCCTGTGAACCCTTATAATTTAAGGAATCCCAAAAGGGATATGATGCTGGTTTCATTAGCCGGTTTTATGGCCAACATCATCCTGGCAGTCATTTCTGGTATACTCTTCCGCTCTATGTACCCGTTCGGGATCCCTTTTTTGCCCTTTGAAGTAAATTATCCCCTCAACCAGATGATTATAGAGAGTGCGCGGATTAACATAGGTCTCGCCATTTTTAATGTCATACCCATACCGCCTTTAGACGGAAGTAAAGTGCTGGCTGGATTCCTCCCCCCAGCCTTATATGATCAATTCTCTAAAATTGAGCCATATGGCTTTCTCATACTTCTCTTGTTGATTGTGACCGGAGCAGTTAATATCGTTATTGAACCGTTGTTTTACCTTTCCATGAGAATTATTCTTGGACCGTTTATGTAATTTTCCACAAGGACGTATTATGAGAGAAAGAGTCTTAAGCGGTATGAGGCCTACCGGGAAGATGCACCTGGGTCATCTTCACGGAGCCTTGGAAAACTGGAGGGATTTTCAGGATACCTATGAATGCTACTTTTTTATTGCTGACTGGCATGCCCTGACCAGTGAGTATTCTGACCCTCACATCATAAAGGAAAGCATCTGTGATATGATCATTGACTGGTTGAGCGTTGGAATCAATCCTGAAAAGAGCACAATCTTTATTCAATCAAAGATTCTTGAACATGCTGAATTGCACCTTATTCTTTCCATGATTACACCGCTCTCGTGGTTAGAAAGGAACCCCACATATAAAGAACAACTCCAGGAAATTACAAACAGAGATCTTTCTACCTATGGATTTCTTGGCTATCCTGTGCTCCAGGCAGCGGATATTATTATGTACAAGGCGAATAAAGTACCGGTCGGGATAGACCAGCTCCCTCACCTTGAATTGACGAGAGAAATTGTACGGAGGTTTAACTTTTTGTATGGTGAGGTATTTCCCGAGCCAGATGCCATTCTCACCCAGACACCCAAACTGCTTGGTGTGGATGGAAGGAAAATGAGCAAGAGCTATCAGAATTCCATCTATCTTTCTGACAGCCCAAAAGAACTGAAAGAAAAAATAGGGCAGATGTTTACTGATCCGCAAAGGGTTAAAAGACACGACCCCGGCGACCCGTCAGTATGTAATATCTTTACCCTTCAAAAAATCTATAACATCCCGGGAGCGGTAGAAGAAATAGCAAAACAGTGTCGGCTTGCCGGAATAGGATGTGTAGAGTGTAAAACGATACTGACAGAACTCCTGATCAGGGACCTTACCCCTATTCAGGAGAAAAGGGATTATTATGTCTCACATGTTGATGAAGTGCAGGAAATCCTGAGAAGGGGCATTCGTAACGCCCAGAAAGTTGCACAGGCTACTATGGAAGAGGTAAGAAAGGCTGTAAGGATAGATTGAATAATGGTCTATCAGGTAAGGCTGGATATTTTTGAAGGCCCGCTGGAACTATTACTCTATCTCGTGCGAAAGAATGAGATAGAGATATCTGAAATTCCTATTGCTACTGTTTGTCATCAGTACCTTGAATACTTAGACCTGATGAATGCCCTGAACCTCGATTTTGCCGGAGAATTTCTGGTGCTGGCAGCAACATTGGCATACATCAAATCAAGAACGTTACTACCGGCAACTGAAGAAGAGGAAATGGAAGAAGAACTTCATTTCGATCTTGCACAGCACCTCCTGGAATACAAGAGATATAAAGAAGCAGCTAATACCCTGACAAGGCAAACTATTTTAGAAAAAGATGAATTCATCAGAAGCTATGTCACTGAAGACCTCACTCCATCCGAAACTGATGAGTCGGATATTGAGGTTAATCTCTTCGAGTTACTTGACGCTTTGAAGGGTGTCCTGAAGAGAGTAGAGGATAAAAAAAGCATCTTTGAGGTGACCAAGGAGAAGATTACTGTTACAGAAAAAGTTGTGGAGATTTTGGGAAAGCTTAAACAGCAAAAGAGCATATCTTTCGCCTCTCTTTTTGATGAGCTTACAACACGCGAGGAGGTCATCGCCACGTTTCTTGCACTTCTCGAACTGCTCAGGCAAAGAATGGTAAGAGCCCTGCAAAGTACCCCTTTCGGGCCTATACGCATAGTTCGCCGCGTTGATGAAGAAATACCAACAACGATATAACAGTATTGCTGATTACAAATAAGATGAATAGGGATTGACACATGAACAGAGAAGAAAGTAAGGCAATTATTGAAGCATTGATATTTGCGTCAGAAGCCCCCTTGACCGTGGACAAGATAAAAGAGCTATTAAAATTACAAAAAAGTGAAATCAACTTTCTTCTCGACGAATTAGTCACGGAATACAATTCATCTGTTCGGGGTTTTTATCTACGCAAGGTTGCCAACGGGTATCAGTTCAGGACCAAGCCGGAATATGCCGTATGGATTCAAAGATTAAAAAAGGTAAAGGCACTACGCTTGAGCCAGCCCATGATGGAGGTGCTGGCTATGATTGTATATAAACAGCCTATAACGAGGGTAGAGATAGAATATATTAGGGGTGTGGATTCTGAAGGGGTTATTAAATCACTGCTTGATAAAAAACTTATTACCATCCTTGGAAGGAAAGATGTTCCGGGAAGACCATTTCTTTTTGGTACAACAGCAAAATTTTTAGAGGTATTTGGATTGGAAAGTCTTAAGGATCTGCCCGCTCTGGACAATATAGATCAGTTAAAAGAGGGTGAATTATCGCTTTTTCCCGCAGATCAGGACAAGACCGAGTAAATAGATGAATGAGAGGATCCAGAAATACCTTTCCCATGCGGGGATTTCATCACGGAGGGAGGCAGAAAAACTCATTCAAGAGGGCAGGGTAGCTGTTAACGGAAAAAGGGTTGAAACCCTCGGAATGAAAATTGATCCCGAAAAAGACAAAGTAAAGGTTGATAATAAACTCGTTTCGCTCACCAGAAAGATATATATACTCTTACATAAGCCAAAGCAATACATTACTTCACTTCATGATCCTCAGGGAAGACCTGTGATAATGGACCTCCTTCCGGAACTAGGGACTAAAGTATTCCCGGTAGGGAGGCTGGACTATGATGCAGAAGGACTTATCCTTCTCACCAATGACGGTGATCTTGCTCAAAAACTCCAGCATCCTAAGTACCGGATTCCAAGAACGTATCTGGTTAAAGTCAAGGGAATCCCAGACCCCAAAGATTTGACGCCCCTCACAAAAGGCATTAAACTTGAAGACGGTTTTACTCTCCCGGCTACAGTAAAAAAGATGAAAGACGGGAAAAACAATAGCTGGATTGAAATAACGGTCCGGGAAGGAAGAAATCGCCTCATCAAGAGAATGTTTGCAAAAATTGGATTCCCTGTCCTGAAACTCATCAGGACAGAATTTGCCGGCCTTAAAGTGAGAGGTCTTCCTTTAGGACACTTTTGTTTTTTAAACCATAGCGAAGTCACAAGACTAATTTCGATTTCGCTATATCCCCAGATAAGTCATCAGTCCAAAAAGGTAGAGCCAACCAGCTATATCTGAGTCTCGAATCAATATCTTAATAAACAGTAATACTTGATGGCGGTAAATCGGTATCAATTGGCTTAGTTGTGATTTCTTCATCGGTTAGGGTTGAAAAAATCCTTACGCCGGCTTTTTCTAGCGTTCTATCCCCCATTAGAAGATTATCTTCCGCTATGGCAATCCCAGAAATATAGAATCCAGACGTTCCATAAATATCGTTTAGTTTTTTCGCCGCTGCTAAGTCAAAACTTACTACCGAGGTGTTATATGCTGCATCTGTTACGATGATATACCCCTGAACAGATAAGGACTTCATTGCAAACTCTGTAATGTTTCCTCCAAGATTAGATTCAGTAAGAATGAAACCAGATGGCTGATTGGTATCGAGATCAATCGTTTCAATCCCCCCGTCTGTTAAATCATAAAAACTACCTGTTTCGCTTATAATTAACTTATCCATTAACTCGCTATAGGCCATATCATAGGGGTTTTGCCCGGAGAGCGCAATCGATCCAATGATTGAATCATTTATCGTATCAATCATGAGGATTGCTCCATTCTCAGCCGGTTGATATTGGTTGTAACGATCAAGCTTCTGCAATGTTACATAGACAGTATTTTTTACGACCGCCATCTGATCTGCTTCTGGTATGCCATCCTTGTCCGCATAAAAAGATATATCTATTCTCTTCAGTTCAGCTCCAGTATTGGGATTGACTACAAGGAGATATCCTTTTTCAAAGAGGGTGACATATGCCTTATCATTGTTCACCAAAACAATATCGTGTGGATTGGTGCCGTTACCGGTTGAGAACTGAATAATAGGTTTGGAGAAATCGCTGGGAGAAAAAACTGTTATGTTATCCTGGCCATAACGATTGACTACGTAAATCTTATGATTGATGGTCTTTGCGACTGCATCGGAGTTCAAGTCCAATTCATATATTTTCACACTTTGGTCTTCCAGGTTGATGGTGGCGAAATGGCCAGTCTGGTAATCAGTCGTCGTTGCAAAAGCATTGTTCAGGGTGACGTATTCGGTATAGCACGTCATGACGTCAGTCCAGTTAGTCTGATCATTTAGATAGGCATAATATTTATCTATTACGTCATTCCATGAGAAACATTCGGCAGGTGCTCCTTGCTTACCTACAACTCGAGGAGTCAATTCTGCATAACCCAAGATGTCCTGAGTGCTTAAGAGAAGAAGTGTGCATACGAAGAAAATCATTATTCTGTTTAGGGTGTGTTTCATAATGCTTTACCTCCTTGTTAAAATTTCCAGTCTATGGTTGTAAAATAGGATCTCCCCGGCAGGGGATATCCAACAACATCCTCGATCTTCCCATTACTGAGGTTCTTTATTTCAAAGGTACAGGTCAGTTTCTTCAGCGGATTAAAAGAAAGCCCCACGTTATGTATTTTCCTCGAAGATATCTTCTTGTAATTCGAACGGTCGAGATAATTGTTGCTTATATAACTGAATTCATAGAACACCTTCCCATAGTCAATAAAGTATTCAAACCTGTTAAAAAGCTCGAATTGGGGCCGCCCCGGCAACTGGTTACCCTCCCAGTAGCTTATGTTACTTTTATCTTCTGTATGCTGAACTGTCAGGTTGCCGGAAAGGTTAACATGATCTGCAACGGTAGTACCCCAGCTGATTTCGTGTCCCATCATCTCAGCCTTTGAGATATTGGATGCAACTGACGTTCTCTGAGAGTTCTGTATGAAAAGAATTAGATTGTCGATTCTGTTTCTATAAAAAGCGTATTCAAAAAAGATACTTTTGAGAAGCCAATATGTTTTTTTATGCATCTTAAAGCCGATGTCCCAGTTTGTGCCTTCCTCTGCCTTGAGGGCTGGATTGCCCACGATGGAACCCCGGTCTCCGAAAAGTTCTGTAAAGTTTGGAGGACGATAGTATTTTCCAACATTACCTTTGAAAGACAGGAAATCTGTAACCACTATCTCCATACCCATCTTCCTGTTAAGATACCCCTTGTTTTTATTTTCACCGGGGGTGACCCATTCACTGCTAAAGGGAAGTTTTCCCCTGAAGTCGTTTTGATAATGATTGTAGAGAAGGGTAGGGGAGAGAACAAGCCGGTCTTTCAGAAGGTAAAGCTGTTCCTCTATGGAAATATTTAACGTTGTTCTTTTTTGCGTATCCCCTTTTTCTACGGGTGCCAATTTATTTTCGGAGTCATAGGTTTCTCTTTTTATTTCTGCAAAGAGGTTAACAATATTATTGGCATGATATAGGACAGCGCTATGGGAAAGCAAGACATTGCCCCCATAGCTCACCGTTACATCTCTGTTATCCTGGTAGCCGACTCCAATCTCCCCTTTTTTGTCCTGAAACTTATCCCATTCATACGTAAAAAAGAGCTGAGATTCAAGATTGAGAGAGGGGTGGAGAAAACCCGGATGTGAAACCTTCATCGTGCTGAGGTTTCTCAATGTTTCAAGACTTGCTGATCTCGATTGGAAACTGCTGATACCAGGAACACCCTGGTCATTTGAAAAAAAATCGGATGAGAGAGTAACTCGCCATGCGTTCTGTTCATACCCTAATTTCATCAGAAGATCATTTGAATCAAATGCATTATTTCTCCTGCGGGTTTCACAGTCATCGTGCGAATTCATCGGCGTACCGTTATCGTCCGTATATTTAAAATTACCTTCGCTCTTGTTCATGGTGTAGAAAATGAGGTAATCAAAATTTTTCAGCCTCTCAGATCGATATGCGTTAGCCTTATAGGTATTAAAGGAGCCATAGGAAAAGGTGAGTTCGTTCTGAGGTTTTTCCTTCGGGGTCTTCGTGATGATATTCACTACGCCGCCTATGCCTGCAGTTCCAAACCGGGCAGGGGAAGTTCCCCGGTACACCTCGATTTTATCAACATTGTCTAAGGGTATTTCAGATAGATTTACTATCCCCTGTCTTGCCTGATTGAGTAGGATTCCATCTAAGAATATAGCTACTTGCTCGGATGATGATCCCCGTATGGAGATTGTACTGAAGCTGCCAAGCCCGCCATATCCACGGACATTAACACCAACTGACTGGGAGAGGAGTTCCGGCACACTTGATACTCTGGATGTGTATTCCTTGGCATCTATGACTGTGACGAATGCAGTAGCTTCCTGGACGTTTTCCTCCTCGGGGATTTTTTCATCACTTACCACTATTTCATCCAGTTCCATTGTTGTATTTTTCTCGTTGCCTCCGGACAGGCATCTGTCCTCTAACATAACGAGAAGAAAAGTGAGTATGAATAATATCCTGAGAGGGATGATTATTTGAATAGCCTGAGTCTGTTTTTTCAAAAAAAACCCCGATCGAGTAATCGGGGTTGCACCCAGTTTCTTCACCCTTATTTTCCTCGTTAAAGGAATGAGCTATATCCAGGCAGGTCTTCTGACTTTCGGATCTTTCTACTTCCGATCCCTTCCCATCCGGTTAATACCGAACAGTGGTTCTTGACCGGTTTCGTCCCCGATTACAGCGGCGGGACCGTTCCCGTTTCTCACGGGATTCCCTTTTGAACTTTTGCTTTCAGTACCTGGACTAAGTTTCTATTTCAGTTTCTTTTTATCAAACTTTATTTTGACTGTCAAGCTCTATAGTATATTTCCTGTTAGTTTAACTTTATAGACCGGATTCTTTTCATAGTTCGTATCTATGGCCATTTCTTCCTCAAGCTTCCCCTTCTTTATGTTCTGTCTATCCAGGGTAATTGTTATTTTATATCTCTTTCCCTCCAGAAGGGTTTCAGTCTGGGACTTAAATATTTCAGAAGTAAATTTTATCCCCTTAATAGAGAGCCCTTCACCTTTTATCTTTTCAAGAATTACAATTCTTCTGAATAGATTCTCTGAAAGATCAGTTTTTGTTGTATCAATATTACCGAAGCTTATCACAGTAGGTGTCACCCTCACCTCGCTTCTCACAGTCCCTCTTACATCAAGGGTAACGAGC
Source organism: Pseudomonadota bacterium (assembly GCA_026388815.1). GTDB lineage: Bacteria > Desulfobacterota > WTBG01 > JAPLJA01 > JAPLJA01 > JAPLJA01. The sequence continues at coordinate 24,391 of JAPLJA010000228.1, read as the reverse complement.
TTTCTTTTTTCTATGTTTGTGTAAACGGTAAGAACGCCAAGAAAATTTTCATTTATATTCGCAGGCTTGGTTATCTCAAGCTCATAGACAGCATTCTCTTTTACTGTTTTAAGGTTTGTCTTTACCTTTTCACCAAGGTTTGAATCTATTTTTTCAATCTTAAAGGGCACATTTTCCCGTGCTTTTAAAGTAAGGACCCTTTTTAGCTCTTCTCCTTCAAACCCATCGAGGACAACACGTTCACCAGGCTCAACAATAACCCATTTTTTAACAACACCTTTTAATTCAATTTTTATTGTGGGATTTGAGAGATCATTGGAGTGAATAGTTGCAGTCTTGTTAAAATCATTTTTTACCTTATTGCTGTCTATGTTAAGGGTTACTTTCCCCTCCTTCCCGGGAGGTATCAGCTGAGTAAACTCAGCCACAGTACACCCTCAGGTTGGTTGGACTTTTTCTATCTTTAAAACTTCAGTTCCTGTATTCTTAATTATATATGTGTGCGTTATGGGAGTACCTTCATCTATTTCGCCAAGGTTGAAGGCCGGGGCATCAATTGAGATCTTTGGCCCTTTGTCTTTTTCTTCCTGGGCAGGGGAGGTGCCCAAAAGGAAAAATAGGATTGTAACCGTGATGGCAAAACTTTTTAATAGTCGTAAATGAATAGATTGCTTCATCCTGTAAATTCCTCCTGTCTTGAATTTGGCAAATTGTAATCTAAAGCAATTCTAAAAACAATAAATATCGTTCTCATCAAAGCATTATATTGTTTTACGGGAAAATGTTGGAAGAGAAAGGGGAGGTAATAATTTATCTTTATTCATCAAATATAATGGCCCACTTATATGTATGCATCTTATAGTTTACATAATATACCTTATCAGACATAATATTTATTGACGGATTTTTAATATAGATATCTTATCCTTTGCTATTTCTACATTTTGAGACTGAGGATAGTCCTTTAAAATCTTCTGATACATTTGAACTGCCTTATCGTTTTGATTTAATTCTTCATATACACGGGCAAGATTTATCAATGCTGAATCATCAGGGTTATTACTATCGTCTTCTTCTGAAACCTTTTTGAAATAATCTAATGCCTGTTCATATTTACCACCCTGCTCTGATGCATACCCCAATCCCTCGTAGGCAAATTTCCTTAACACCAGGTCTTTTTTGGAAGACTTGTCAAGAAAGAGTCTGTAATACTTCTCAGCATTATTAAAATCTTTCATCCAGAAATAGCAGTTCCCCAGATAAAAAAGGGATTTTCCGGCAATAGTGGTTCTTGGATATTTGCTCGCCAGGTCGTTAAACTTTTTTGCAGAAATCTGGTAGTCACCGGGGTTGCCTTTTTCAACTGAGAGAGAATAATATTTGAATGCCTCAGTAAACATTACAAGAGCCTTCTTTTCCTGGCTGGAACTGTATAAATTCCATAAATATAGTGAAAGAACAAAAAACAAAAGAATACTGAGAAAAGCAAGGCATTGCTTCAGATTGTTGGAAAAATAATTTAGAACCTTCTTGCCGAAAGGAACAATTTCTTCAACTTCTTTTTTAATAAAACTCTTTTTCTGAACCCTTTTTTTTGCGCCCATTCATTATCCCCCTATGATATTCAATATCTATTACCTGTTATCTGTAACATTTTCATTTAGATAAAAATAACTCTTTATCTTGCCGTACAACACATTGCCAATGCCGTTGACATTTTTTATCTCATCTAAAGATTTGAAAAAGCCTGTACTTTCTCGATATTGAATGATATTTCGGGAGATTATTTCACCAATACCAGGAATAGCATTCAGCTGATTTTCAGTCACACGATTGAGATCAAATGGGATAAAGAAGAGAATAAACTTCTCCGGCTCTAATAACCCAATTTTGGTAGCACTATTTACTATTATCTTGCTCCCATTGCGTACAGGGGTAAGGAGCAATTCCCGGTGGGGTAAAACACTATTTTTCTTAATCCACCCTGCCCTTTCCAGTGCATCTGATATCAAAATACATTTGTCATAAGAATAGAAACCTGGATTCTTTACGTTACCCTCGATTTCATAAATTACATTTAAGTTTAAGGAATGTGCTCCATATTGTTGATATTTAAAAGGATTATGATACACAGCAAAAATAAATACCAGTATTACAATCAGTGAAATAATCAAGGACTGTTCATGAGAATATGATGAAATTGTCATGAAGTTTTAGCCGTTATCTTTTTCTTTTCATCTTTATATAATTTGTAACTAATGCTATCGACTAATGCCTGCCAGCTCGCTTCTATAATATTCTCAGAAACTCCCACAGTGCCCCATTTATCCTTCTTATCACCTGTTTCAATGAGTACCCGCACTTTTGATGCGGTACCCTGACCGCTGTCTAAAACCCTTACTTTATAGTCGATTAATTCAGTCTCTTTGATCTGAGGATAGAATTTTTCCAGTGCCTTCCTGAGCGCGTTATCGAGGGCATTAACAGGGCCGTTACCAAGAGCTGCAGTATGTTCTGCCTCTCCTCCAACATCAACCATGATCGTAGCCTCGCAAAGCGGCTGTTCATCCATCCTCTTTTCGTTTATAACGCGGAAACCGACCAGATTAAAATATTTCCTTTTTTTACCCAGCGCTTCATTCATAAGAATCTCAAAGGAGGCTTCAGCCCCTTCAAATTGATATCCTTTATTTTCCATTTCCTTCAAATTGTTCAGGATTTCCTGGACCTCAGGGTCTTTGGAGGATATGTCAATGTTGAATTCCTTAGCTTTATAAAGGATATTGCTCTTTCCTGCGAGGTCCGATATGAGAACTCTCTGAATATTGCCAACCTGCTCGGGTTTTATATGTTCGTATGTTTCAGGTTTTCTTTTGATTGCGCTCACGTGGACTCCTGCCTTGTGAGCAAAAGCACTACTCCCGACAAAAGGTTGATGCCGCAAGGGCTGCATGTTAGCAAGCTCGTAAACGAATCGGGAGGCATCACAGAGTTTTGTCAAGTTCTCAGCAGGTATGCAATCAATGTTCAGCTTGAGTTTCAGATCTGGTATTATTGAACAGAGGTTGGCATTCCCACACCGTTCCCCCAGACCGTTTATCGTACCCTGTACCTGGGTAATGCCGAGTTGTACTGCAAGAATGGTATTAGCCACAGCCAGGTCACTGTCATTGTGGGTATGGATGCCAAGAGGGACATGAATATGTTTTTTTACGTCTTTGATGATCTCCTGCAGTTCATGGCAGAGAGTACCCCCGTTGGTATCGCAGAGTATGATGCTGTCAACGCCTGCATCCTGAGCCCTCTTCAGGACTTCAAGCGCATACTGGTAATTAGCTTTATATGCATCAAAAAAGTGTTCAGCATCAAACATAACCTCAGAAAAGTGATTCTTCAGGAACTCGAGAGATTGAGAAACGAGATGAAGATTTTCGCTCAGGTCTATGCGCAGGGCTTCTCTTACATGGATATCCCAGGCCTTTCCGAAAATAGTGACTGCGGGTGTTTTTGAGCTGATCAAAGACCTCAGGTTGTGATCCTTTTCAGGCAGAGTTCCTGGCCGTGCTGTGCTCCCGAACGAAACTATCTTTGCTTTCTTAAAATGGTAATGGATGGCTTCTTTAAAAAACTGCTGGTCTCTGGGATTTGAACCGGGCCAACCGCCCTCTACGTAATGAATTCCAAGGTCATCCAGTCTCTGGGCAATCCTTATTTTATCTTCTACAGAAAATGAGATATCTTCTGCCTGGCTTCCATCACGCAGAGTGGTATCGTAAATCTTAACCTGTTTAACCAACGCCGTGCTCATTCCTGAGATACATCACTTTTGCTCAGCTCAAATGTTTCATGCAGGACCCTCACTGCCAGCTCGGTAAATTTCGCATCAATAACGCAGGAGATCTTGATTTCAGAGGTACTGATCATCATGATATTGACACCCACATTGGCAAGGACAGTAAACATTTTTGAAGCCACTCCTGCATGACTCCTCATCCCTGCTCCCACAATGGAGACTTTAGCTATATTGGGATCGGAGAGTACATCAACAGCATTGAGTTCTTTGGCTGTCTTCTGAACAATCCCCAGAGCTTTTTTAAAATCTGCCTTCGGTACCGTAAAGGTCAAATCTGCATACCCATCGGTACTGGTATTCTGAATGATCATGTCTACATTAATATTGGCCTCAGTGATTGGAGTAAAGATCTTGGAGGCTACCCCTGGTTTATCTGGAACTCTCAAGATGGTGATTTTGGCTTCATTTTGATTATAGGTCACACCTGACACCATAACTTTTTCCATTTCTTCATCCTCCTTTGTTACGATAGTTCCCGTATTGTCGGAAAGACTTGATCTCACATGAATGGAGACATTGTATTTCTTAGCCAGCTCTACTGAACGAATCTGGAGCACCTTTGCCCCCAAACTGGCCATCTCCAACATTTCATCATACGAGATCTTTTCTAACTTCCTGGCGTCACTGCAGATATTCGGATCGGTCGTGTAAACGCCGTCAACGTCCGTATAGATTTCGCAGACATCGGCATTGAGGGCAGCCGCTACAGCTACCGCAGTCGTATCTGATCCGCCTCTCCCCAGAGTGGTGATGTTGTTATCTTCATCAACCCCCTGGAAGCCTGCCACAATCACGATTGTTCCATGATCCAGGCTGTTCATGATCCTCTCAGAATCTATATTTAAGATCCGTGCCTTGCTGAAAGCACTGTCAGTCTGAATCTTTATCTGATGCCCTAAAAAAGAGACAGCAGAATTTCCCATACTGTGCAGGGTGATGGCAAGAAGTGCAACGCTTACCTGTTCACCTGTTGAAACCAGCACATCATATTCTCTCTCGTCAGGCAGGTCTGTGATTTGTTGTGCAAGTCCTATGAGCCGGTCTGTTTCACCAGCCATTGCGGAAACAACAACGATAACGCTGTGTCCCTGTTCCTTTGTTTTTATTGCCCTCCGGGCAACATTCCTGATCCTTTCAATGGTCCCTACTGAGGTACCACCATACTTTTGTACGATTAAAGCCACCTCTCTTTAACCCCCCTCACTTAAAAAATTACTGAAGCTGTACTGGTATTTCTGACGTTCTTCAATATGTTTAACAATCTCGGAGTACCACCTACCTCTCCCCGTAAAAATGAAATTTCTTTTTTTATCATTTACCCTTTCTATTTCAATCAAAAGATGTTCCTCTGGTAGGAACCGTAACATCTTCTCTGCCCATTCGATAATGACCAATCCATTCCCGAAAAGATACTCTTCGTAACCCAGCCCTACAATCTCTTTTTCATTCTGTATACGGTAGAGATCAAAATGATACAGAGTAACACGTCCTCTGTATTCGTTGATCAGGGTAAAGGTAGGACTTGCTACATATTGATCTTCGGGTATCCCTAATCCATCCGCAACTCCCTTAACAAAACATGTTTTCCCTGCACCGAGATCTCCTCTCAATCCCACGATGTCACCTGCCTTCAGCAGCCCTCCCAATATCTTTCCCCATGAGACCGTCTCATCTTCGCTGTAACTTTTGATAACGGTTATTTTCTCTTCTACCATGAAAGAAGATGGTATTTTCCCCAGGGAATTTCGATCCGGGATGGATCGCCCTGTGCAATGAGATCCAGGCAGCGGGGTATGGTGTGAATTATATCACCTGCGGTGATGCCAACCTTCCCCCTTTCCAGAGCTATGATGTCAGCGATGAGACCATGAGCGAAAACCGCAATATGCAGAGCCCTGTTTACCGGATAACCCTGAGCAATCAAGCCTCCGATCATGCCGGTGAGCGCATCCCCTGCCCCGCCTGAAGCCATACCCGGATTCCCGGTTGGATTGATGGATACAGTACCGTCCGGCTCGGCAATAAGAGTCCTTGCACCTTTCAAAACAACATAGACCCCATATTCCTGTGCAAACTGTCGGGAAATCCCGATACGATCATCCTGAATTTCTTTAGGAGAGCATTGAAGCAGCCTTGCCATCTCTCCTGGATGTGGAGTCAGTATGACCGGCGCCTTGACTTTTTTCAGCACAGAGAGGTCCCCGGATAGGCAGGTAATCCCATCAGCATCCACCACTGCTGGAATGCTTGTCTCCTCGAGAATTCTCCATACTAATTCAGAGGTGCCCTTTCTGGTTGAAATCCCCGGCCCTATTGCCACAGCAGTCTTTCCGGCCACAATATCTTTTATCACTTCCCACGACTTTATGCCGAGGAACCCCGGCTCTTCTTCAGGGAGAGGTTCAGTCATCACCTCGGTAAGTTTTACCTCCATCACAGGATTTAAACTCTGGGCGATACCCAGCGTTACCAGGCCTGTCCCCACTCTCATGGCTGCATCACAGGTTAATACTGCTGCTCCTGTTTTTCCGGGAGAACCGGCGAGGACCAAAAGATGCCCGAAGTTGCCTTTGTGTGTATTGGCGCTTCTTTCCATGATCAGCCCGGAGATATCCTCAAAAAGCATGAGATGATAGGGTATTTTTTCTGCATCGACGAGTGACTGAGGAAGAGAAATGTCTGCCAGTTTCAATGTTCCGGTATAATCAGCACCAGGGAAGATAACCTGGCCAATCTTTGGGAGGCCCATAGTAATAGTGAGGTCAGCCTTTATGCAGGCACCCATGATTTTACCATTGCTGGCATTCAATCCGGATGGGATGTCAACTGCCACTTTTGGGCAGATAATTGTATTGACATCTTCAATCACTTCTCTCAATAATCCCTGAATTTCCGTATTGAGCCCTGTACCGAATATGGCATCAATGATCAGGTTGTATCCTCCTCTCATCTCCTGAAACGCAGATTTCCATTCAGAAGATGAGGTTATCTCTGTGAGAGGTATACCCATGCTCTCAATTATGTTGAGATTTACCAGTGCATCTCCCATGACTTTCTCTTTTGAAGTAAGAAGAAATACTCTGCATTTGATCTTTTCATTGGTTAGATAACGGGCAATGACAAAACCGTCGCCACCGTTATTCCCTTTTCCCGCAATAACAGCTACGGTTCTCTCCTGAAGGTCAGGGAAAGAGGAACAGAGATGTTGGTATATTCCACGGCCGGCATTCTCCATGAGTACCACGCCCGGTATACCGGTGCCTTTAATTGTCTTCTGGTCAAGTCTCTGCATGATATCAGCAGTTGCTAAGTACATATCCTATTCCGCACCACTTTTAATAATTGAAATCATATCTCTGACCGCTTGATCCATCCCTGTCAGGACCGCACGGGCAATAATACTGTGGCCGATACTGAACTCCTCAATGCCCTTCAATTCCAAAAGGGGCTTAATGTTCTGGTAATTGAGACCGTGGCCGGCATTTACCCTGAGGCCAAGATGAGCAGCCTTATCCACAGCCTGAGCTATCCTCTTCCACTCCCGCGCTATCGCATTTTCTGTTCTTGCTTCACTGTAGATACCGGTATGGATCTCCACAAAATCAGCTCCGCATGCTTTAGCTGTCTCAACCTGATGCACGTCCGGGTTTACAAAGAGACTTACTGGTATAGCTTTCCTGTGAAGTGTCTTTATGGCGTAAGCTATTTTTCTCTGATGAGCGATCACATCGAGACCGCCTTCTGTGGTGAGTTCCTGCCTCTTTTCCGGTACAAAGGTGGCCAAATCTGGAATGATGCTCAGTGCTATTTTGATCATCCCGGGTGTTGCTGCCATCTCAAGGTTCAGCCTGGTCTTCAGAATCTTCCTCAACAATTCAAGATCACGGAACTGGATATGTCTCCGGTCTTCACGCAGGTGGACGATAATCCCATCGCATCCTGCCAGTTCTGCCATGACAGCGGCATATACAGGGTCAGGCTCTATCCCTCTCCTTGCCTGTCTCAGGGTTGCGATATGATCCACATTTACCGATAGCTTTGCCACTCTTCTGTCCTTTCTTACTGAAAATTCTTCTCAACGCAGCGGGCTATATCTTCTGCCATCTTCTGGATTTCTTTCCTGTCTTCTCCTTCTACCATAATACGGATAAGGGGTTCTGTCCCGGAACTTCTCACCAGCACCCTTCCTGTTGAACCGAGTTTCTTTTTTATCTTTTCAATGGTAGAGGTAAGTGCCGGTACTTTATTCATATCTTTTTTCTTGCTGACACTGACATTCATGAGCACCTGCGGATATTTTGTAAGCACTTGTGACAGTTCTGAGAGCTTTCGTCCCTGTTCGGTCATGATTGCAAGTACCTGCAGCGCGGTAATAATACCATCTCCCGTAGTGTTATGGTCGAGAAAGATCATATGACCGGACTGTTCTCCGCCCAAATTATACTTTCCCCGCCTCATCTCCTCCACCACATACCTGTCGCCAACCGGGGTTCTGACCACTTTTCCTCCAGCCTTTTTAAGAGCACGCTCCAAGCCGATATTGCTCATCACTGTTGCAACGAGGGTTTTTCTGTTCAGTCTCTTTTTCGCGAGAAGATCGAGGGCACAGATCGCCATAACCTGATCGCCGTCTATTTTACTGCCGTGCTCATCAGAAAAAATCACCCGGTCACCATCTCCATCCAGCGCTATTCCGATATCTGCCTTATGCTTTATCACCGATTTACTGATTACCTCCGGATGGAGGGACCCGCAATTTAAATTGATATTTTCTCCGTTCGGCCTTACCCCGATGGTTGTTAAGCCGGCACCCAGTTCGTCCAGCACCGTAGGAGCTATCGCGTATGAAGCTCCATGAGCGCAATCCAGAACGATCTTCATGCCATCAAGTTTCATTTCTCTCGGGAGAGTGCTCTTTAAGAGCATAATGTATCTTCCGGGTGCATCTGCTATACGGTATGCCTTTCCAATATCTGTCGCTGTTGGGCGAAATGAGTCAATAGAATTCCCCAGGATCAATTCTTCTATCCTCTCTTCCAGTTCATCAGGCAGTTTAAAACCGTCATGAGAAAATATCTTGATCCCGTTATCCTGAAAAGGATTATGCGAGGCAGAGATTACCACTCCTGCATCTGCCCTCATGCTCGTTGTGAGGAAAGCAATTCCCGGTGTCGGTATCGGTCCAACCAGCAGACAGTCTGCACCCATTGAGCAGATGCCGGAGAGCAGTGCATTCTCCAGCATGTACCCTGATAATCGCGTATCCTTTCCAATGAGTATCCGGGGACGCTTATTGCCTCGCTTAAATATGAAGGCAATAGCCCTCCCCAGTTGCATTGCCATTTCTGTAGTCATGGGATGGACATTGGCTACTCCACGTATTCCGTCAGTCCCGAATAATCTCCCCATGTTCTTGCCCTCGTATTTAGTTAATCATTTTCAGGGTATCCATGATTTTTACCACCTTTTTCATTCTCTTCACGTCATGGACCCTGATCATATGAGCGCCATTATTGATTGCGATCGCAGCTAAAATAGCAGTCCCTTCATCTCTCTCCCCTTTATTTTCACCCTGGATTATTCCGATAAACGTTTTCCTGGAGGGACCAATTAAAATTGGCTTTTTGAGAGATGTCAAAAATGATAGCTGTTTGATAATTTCCAGATTGCCCTCTATTACGGATTTTCCAAAACCAATGCCCGGGTCGATAACAATCCGGTGCGGTGAAATGCCAACCTGTTCAGCCACTTCAATCCTCTCCTTGAGAAACTGGGTAATCTCTGAAATAAGAGAATAATACACAACATTTTCCTGCATGGTCGCCGGTTGTCCTCTCATGTGCATCAGGACTACCGGTACCTTTGATTTGGCGACAATCATACCCATAGCAGGGTCAAACCGGAGTGCGCTGATATCATTAATCATCCGAGCCCCCGCCTCGATTGCCCTTTGCGCTACGGATGCTTTATAGGTATCAATTGAGATTGGTATGGCAAGTTTTCCTGCTAATGCTTCAATAACAGGGATAACTCTCCTCATCTCTTCTTCTGCAGTGACAGGTTGAGAGCTAGGTCTTGATGATTCACCACCCACATCAATCAGGTCAGCCCCCTCATCCGCCATCTCAAGGCCCCGCTCCACAGCATTCTTTAGGGAATAGTATTTCCCCCCATCAGAGAAAGAATCCGGGGTAATATTGAGAATCCCCATGATATACGTTTTTTTATTAAAGTTAAGCAAGCCCCCCGGGTATTCAACAGTGAGATTCGTATAGCACTGCTTGCTTTTTTCAGTCACTGCTGACATGCAGGGCATCCTTTTTGGCGAAATAACTATTGTATGTATGAAGGTTTAGATTGTTCGCATTTCAGGAGGCATGGATTTTAGACCTTTCCTTCCTCCATCTGAAGAGATTCTTGTGCAACCAGGGTATTGTTTCCAAAGATAATCTCATCGATTTCTTTGCCGTCTAACGATTCTTTCTCCAAAAGAGCACTGGCAAGGCGATGGAGTGCATCGAGGTTCTCTATGATTAACCTTTTTGCCTTTTCATAGCTTGAGGTCACGATTTTATTGACCTCCTGATCAATCTTGATTGCCGTTTCCTCGCTGTAGTCTCTATGCTGGGCAATCTCCCTGCCGAGGAAAATCTGTTCCTCTTTCTTGCCGAAGGTTAGCGGGCCGAGCTCATCGCTCATTCCCCATTCGCACACCATTTTCCGGGCAAGTTCTGTAGCCCTTTCAAGATCATTCCCGGCACCGGTAGTCCTGTCTTTGAGCACCAGCTCCTCTGCGGACCTGCCACCCAGGAGAATGGTTATACTGGTTAAAAGGTAATCTTTCGTATAGGTATACTTATCATCCAACGGCAACTGCTGTGTAAGCCCGAGAGACATCCCTCTCGGTATGATGGTTACCTTGTGAACAGGGTCTGCGTGGGGCATGAGCCTTGCCACCAGGGTGTGACCACCCTCATGGTAGGCTGTATTATTTTTCTCATCCTGACTGATGATCATACTCTTCCGTTCTACCCCCATTAATACCTTATCCTTTGCCTGCTCAAAGTCTGTCATCTCCACCGATTTTTTCCCTTGCCGGGCAGCCAGGAGAGCGGCTTCGTTGACCATGTTTGCCAGATCAGCACCGCAGAAGCCAGGGGTACCCCGGGCAAGCACCTGGAGGTCCACGTCATTCGCCACAGGCATATTTTTTGTATGAACTTTTAATATTCCTTCTCTTCCTTTGACATCCGGTGTCGGGACGACCACCCTTCGATCAAACCTGCCCGGTCTGAGCAATGCCGGGTCCAGGACATCGGGCCTGTTTGTTGCGGCGATAAGGATAACGCCCTCATTCGATAAGAAACCATCCATCTCAACGAGAAGCTGGTTCAGGGTCTGTTCCCTTTCATCATGGCCTCCCCCCAATCCTGCTCCACGATGCCTCCCCACTGCGTCTATCTCATCAATAAAGATTATGCAGGGAGCATGTCTTTTACCCTGGATAAAAAGGTCCCTTACCCGTGATGCACCTACTCCGACGAACATTTCAACGAAATCTGAACCGCTGATGCTGAAAAATGGCACAGCTGCTTCACCGGCAATTGCCTTGGCGAGCAATGTTTTTCCTGTCCCGGGCGCCCCGACCAGGAGGACACCCTTTGGAATCTTCCCTCCGAGCTGGGTAAATTTCTTTGGTTCTTTTAAAAAGGCTATGATCTCTTCCAGCTCGCCTTTAGCCTCATCCACGCCAGCCACATCTTCGAATGTTACCTTCTGTTCGTCCTTGGTTAGCAGCTTTGCCCGGCTCTTGCCAAATGACATTGCTTTTCCCCCTCCTACCTGTACCTGTCTCATAAAGAATATCCAGACAGCAATAAGGATGATCATGGGAAACCAGGATATGAGGATAGTCATATACCAGGGGGATTGATCTTCTGGCTTGGCAGATAGCTTGACCCCTTTTTCCCGCAATGCACGAACGAGGTCGGGATCATCCGGTGCATAAGATTTAAACTCTTTACCGTTTGTGTATTTACCGGAGATATTCTTACCCTGGATTATGACTTCTTTCAGGCTCCCTGACTCAAGAGAGGACCGGAAGTCACTGTAATCAACCTTTTCAATCTTGCTTTTGGGCTGGTTAAAAAGATTAAAAACGAGGATCATCGTAAGGCTTATCAACAGCCAGAGACCTAAATTTTTATAAAATGGGTTCATAAGAAATAATTTATAACATACTAACGTATTTTAAACAAGATACAATTCACTTCGTAAAGGCGTTTTACAGGGTATTTACCCGGATACTAATGTTATAAATCAATCCCTTCACCTGATTGGGTATTCGTATAAACTACCTTTCTCTCCCTGGCTACTCGTAATTTATGTATAAGATCCATGATGTGATCTTTTGTTTTTGCCCGGCATGCCTCGTCTCTCAGTGGTTTTATCCCGTACATCCCTTTTGTGTACCAGAAAAAATATTTTCGAAAGACCATGGTCCCGATAGCCTCCCCGTGGAAATCTACGCAGAGATCCAGGTGAGTAATCATGGTGCGGGTAATTTCATCGAAGTCTGGCCTCTCTGACAGTATGCCGCTTCTCAGGAACTGCTCAGACTCTCGGAAGATCCAGGGATTCCCCAAGGAGCCTCGTGCAATGGCAACACCGTCACAGCCCGTCTCATCAAACATCCTCTTAACCAACTGGGGCGAAAAAGTATCGCCGCTGGCTATGACCGGTATTTCCAGTGCTTCTTTAACTTCACTGATCACCCGGTAATCCACACTTCCGCTGTATCCCTGTGACCTTGTTCTTCCGTGGATAAATAACCCCTGTATTCCCGCTTCCTGGGCATGGAGAGAAACTTCCCTGGCATTACGAGAGGTTTCGTCCCATCCTGAACGTATCTTTACCGTAACAGGAACAGGCGAGCTCTTTACCAGGACTTTGAGCAGTTCACGCAATCTGCGAGGTTCTTTGAGAAGGCTTGCACCTTCCCCTCTCTTCGTTACCTTGCTTACAGGGCATGCTGCATTAAAATCAATCAGGTTAAACTCGTATGTCGTCAGAAGAACATCCATTGCCTTCTGCAGTGACTCGGGATCATTTCCGAACAGTTGTATGCCTAATGGTCTGTCCTCAGGGACGGTTAAAAGCATCTTTTTTGTTTTCCTGTTCAGATAAGCAAGAGCGCAGGCGTTGATCATCTCCACAAAAGCAAACTCGCAGCCTAATGAACGGTTGACCATGCGGGTAGGCAAATCGCTTACCCCGGCCATAGGTGCAAGGATACAGCGAGAAGATATTGTCAGGGCACCGATTTTCAACATGACGTTATGGTATCAATAGTTTGGAGAATTTTAAATAGCTAATCAGAAAGAGATGTAAGTTCAACTTTTAGAATTTCTTTTGTCCTTTGAGTTGCAGCCATCTCCTGATCAGATCTGAGCCCGCCGACCCAGACGATTCTATCACCAAACAGGAGGAGCGGTATTTTTCTCCTTTCAGAAAAAGGTATCTTCTTATCAATAAAAAAATCTTTTACTTTTTTTCTTCCCCTCATGCCACGCGGATAGAACCAGTCGCCGGAAGTCCAATTTCTGACGGTAACCGGGAAGGTGACCTTGCTTCTGTCAAGGTAGGCTATATTACGGTCAGTCGAAAAGGAAAAACGCTTGTTCATTTTCAGGATGGTGAATTTCATCTCCTTATTTATTTCCTGAATCGGGATTGATTCAGGGATATGGGGTAAGTCATAGCAGAATGGGTTAATCACCTGTCTCCCGGTACGCATGATCAGATGATCATACTCTTTTGTTACCTTTACACCCCCGGGTAACGGCAAACCTTTACTTGAACCAGATTTTCCAAGTAGCTGTAATATGGAGATTAAATGCTTATAGGCAATCTGACGCAGACTTCCCTGTACTATTATGATGCCTTCTCTCAAAATTCTAAGCTGTATTGCACGGGGTAAAGAAAGAAGCTTTCGGCAGTCAAAGAAGGCTACCCCGGTTCCCCGGCTAAGAAGACAACTCTTCAGGTATTTCTCGCTCACCTTCTGCAGGTAATCATCTTCAGCCCTGAGGATATGAGAAGTCTGGGTAAGGGTTTCTACCAGATTGGGGTTATACGTTTCTTTTAAGTGCGGTATGAGTTCACTCCTTATTCTGTTCCGCAGATATTTATTCTCGAGGTTGGAGGAGTCCAGTATCCACTCAATATCCCTCTGTTTTAAAAACTGTTCGATTTCCCGTCTTTCAACTTCGATGAGCGGACGGATAAATATATTTTCCCGTACAGCGGGGATCCCGCTTAAACCCCGGGTTCCCGCCCCGCGTATGAGCCAGGCAAGCAGAGTTTCAGCCTGATCATCAGCGTTATGCCCGAGCGCTATTTTCTCGGCTTTTTCTTTCTCTAAGAGTTCGTTGAAGCATGCATACCTGAGCACCCTTGCCTTTTCCTGGAGGGATGTACCTTTCATGTTCTTATACTTTCCCGGTGAAATCCTTTTTATTCTGAGGGGAAGGAAATGTTCTTTTGCCATTGCAGTGACAAATGCTTCATCCCGCATTGATTCTTTTCCTCGTAATCCGTGGTTCACATGAGCAACAATCAGATTGAGACGGTATTCATCCTTCAGGTCCAGGAGGAGATGGAGAAGGCACACGGAGTCAGGACCGCCTGAAACTGCGATGATTACCTTTTCACCGCCTTTCAGCATAAGGTATCTCTTAATTGACATCCTTACCTTTGCAATGAGTTGAGTCATGTTATATTTTCAACCGTGGGTCTAAAGCGTCACGAATGCCTTCACCGAGCAGGTTGTATGCCAGGACGGTAATCAGAATGGCCAGGCCAGGATACAGGGAAAGCCACCAGGCAATATCAATATTATCTTTGCCGGCGCTCAGTATATTACCCCAGCTTGGTATGGGCGGCTGGACTCCTATACCCAGGAAACTGAGCGCTGATTCGGTAAGGATTGCTCCAGAAACTCCGAGAGTGGCTGATACCAGAACCGGAGCAAGTGCATTGGGGAGTATCTGGATGAAGATGATCCTCATGTTGCTTGATCCAAGCGCCTTTGCTGCCAGGACAAATTCACGCTCACGGAGGCTCATAAACTCCGCCCTCACCAGTCGCGCTACCCCCATCCAGCCAGTCAGTCCGATCACGACCATGATATTCCATATATCAGGTTCAAGGAAAGCGATAACGGCAAGGATCAGGAAAAAGGTCGGAAAGCAGAGCATGATATCCACAAACCTCATGACCAGGCTGTCAACCCAGCCTCCATAGTAACCTGAGACTGCCCCGAGAATCATACCGATCAATACTGCAATTCCTACAGCTATGAAACCGACCTTAAGAGATATCCTCGAGCCCCAGATGACCCGGCTCAATACATCCCTGCCCAGCTGGTCGGTCCCCATCAGGTGCTTCAGGCTCGGGGGTGAAATAACTTCCTTTACGTTGATCTCACCTGGGTCGTATGGTGCAATCATCGGGGCAAAGCAAGAGCAGAGAAAAAGGATAATGACCAGGATACCACCGCTCACAGCGAGCCTGTCCTTTTTGATCCGCCTGAAAGATTCTGCCCAGAGTCCATGCTCTTTCATAGGCTTTGTTCCTTGAATTATGTATTCCTGATCCTTGGATCAGCCAGTGAATAGGAAAGATCGGCAAGGAGGTTTCCGATCAACGTAAGGAACGCACCGATTACCAGAATACCCATGATCACCGAATAGTCTCGTGACATAACGCTCCAGTAAAAAAGCTGCCCCATGCCAGGGATTGCAAAAATGGTTTCGAAGATCACACTCCCTCCTATTAATCCGGGAACAGAGAGACCGAGGATGGTAATCACCGGCAGCAGGGCATTCCTCAGGGCATGATGATACACAACTGTTCGTTCGGATAAACCCTTGGCTCGTGCGGTCTTGATATAATCCTGCCTGATCACCTCCAGCATGTTTGACCTGACATAGCGGGAAAAACCAGCAAGTCCACCAAATGCTGAAAGCAGAACAGGGAGTATAAGGTGTTTTGTCCGATCCAGGATAATCATGAAAAGAGAAGAAGGCTCATAGCCTAAAGATTTTATGCCTGAGATGGGGAGCCATCCGAGCTGCACCCCGAACAGAATCATGAGGAGCAGCGCAAGCCAGAAGGTTGGTACGGCAAACCCAACGAAGACAAAGACGGTAGTGAACTTATCAAAAAAAGAGTTCTGATGGGTAGCTGATAACACCCCTATGGGTATAGCAACAATAAGGATAAGAAACAGGGAGAGCACATTGATCATAATCGTTACCGGGATCCTCTCTGCAATTTTATCAATTACTTTTCTGTTATCCGGAGAAAATGAATTGCCAAAATCAAGTTTTGTAAGTTTCTTTAACCAGATGAAGTACTGGACATGGAGTGGCTTATCCAGCCCGTAGAATGCCCTGAGCCTCTGGATGGCTTCTGTTGAGACTTTGGGATTCATCTGTGTCTGGAGGTCAGTAGGTGATCCGGGGGCAAGGTGGATTACGAAAAAAGAAATCAGGGTAATACCAAAAAAGAGAGGTAGCATCAAGATCAGCCGCTTAGCCAGATAAGCAAACAACTTCTCTCCCTCGATTACCTGTCACGATATTTCTGCTCATCCGTGGGGACATACCACTTGATAAAGTTATAATTGATCCCGGCAGGTGCCGGCTCAATTCCTCTGAACCGGGCATGGATAATGGGGAGCGCATCAGGGACAAAGAGAAAGGCATAGGGCTGTTCCTCTGCCAGGATTTCCTGGATCCGGTCGTAACATCGCTTCCGTTCATCCTGGTTGAATGTCCCCCTGCCCTTCTCGAGCAGCGCATCAACCTCTATATTCTTGTAAGTGATAAAGTTAAGTTCGTCTGGTTTCGTCTTGCTTGAATGCCATATATCGTAAAGGTCTGGGTCCTGAGGAATGGTCCAGCCAAGGATTACTGCTTCAAATTTCCTATTGTTGATAAACTCTTTGATGAAGGTTGCCCATTCGACGATTCGTATCTTTACATCAACTCCAGCCTCCTTCAGCCGCCGCTGAATTATCTCGGCGCTCTTGGACCTGACGTCGTTGCCCTGATTGGTTGAGATGGTAAACTGGAAATTCTTTCCGTCTTTTTCAAGTATGCCATCCTCATTGCTGTCTCTCCACCCGGCTTCAGCAAGCAGTTCTCTCGCTTTTGCCGGGTCATAGGGATACTTCCTTACATGAGGATTGTACTGCCATGTTTCTGGCTTATACGGCCCGGTGGCTATCCTGCCCAATCCAAGGAGCACACCGTCAATGATCTCCTGCCGGTCAATGGCGTAGGAGATTGCCTGCCGTACCCTCTTGTCCATGAAGAGCGGGTTTTTCAGATTGAAGCCGAGATAGGTATAGGAGAATGACAGGTAGCGGTACTTCCTGAAGGTTGATTGAATTTCCCGTGATTCGGTCTGTCTCATGTACTGTATGGGGGTTAGACCCATCCGGTCAACGTTCACGGACTTCAGTTCGAGGAAAAGGGTAGCTGAATCAGGAATAATGCGGTAAATATAGCGGTCAACGTAAGGACGTCCTTCAAAATAACCGGGATTCGCCTCCAGGACGATTTTCTGGCCTGTCACCCATTCCTTGAAACGGTAAGGCCCGGTGCCAACAGGATTTCTTGAAAGCGGGCTTTTGGTAATATCCTTGCCTTCGAGAAGGTGCCGTGGAAGCATTGTCATGCCCCAGCTCGCCAGCGCAGGGGCAAAGGGCTTGCCGTAACAAACCTCCAGGGTGTAATCATCTACTACCTTTATTTTCTTGATCTGCTTGAAGTCCTCGGCATAGGCAGTGGGTGTCTTGGGGTCGACGATCACCTGATAGGTAAACAGGCAGTCACTGGCAGTGAATGGCTTCCCGTCATGCCACGTTACTCCTTTTCTCAGTTTGAAGGTGATGACCAGGCCATCGGGTGATATCTGCCACGATTCAGCCAGATCTCCTACGATAGTGAGGTCTTTATCGTACTTGACCAGACCGTTGTAGATGAGTGAAGCAATGTCATGAGAAGCGCTGTCCGAAGAAAGGATAGGTATCAGGTTGCTCGCATCACCGATTGAACTGTCAACGAAGGTATCTCCGTAGGCTGGGGGTTTCGAATCATACGATACCGGTTTTGCCTCTTCACCTTTTTTCCTGCTGCACCCTGAAAAAAGAATAAGAGTTAGGATAAGTAAATACATAGGAAAAGAAAGGCGATAAGTGGGTCTGGAGTTCATTTGATATTTCGCATGCCGCAATTCAGGATTTGTTCGTCCAAAATCAAACGTCATACATCTTCTGGTTAGAAGATGTCAGCGGAGAAGATATAAATCTCTGTATTCTTATCTTTCCAGGCATCTTTATCCAGACCGGCCTTCTGGCAGGTATGCTCTAAGAACGTCTCGGTATCCCACTTGTATTCGGTAGCAACCTGAGGCAACAGCAGTCCGGAATTAAACCCCTTCATAATATAGATGCCATGTTTGCCAATCGCGATTTCATTGATATCTGTTATCTTTCGAAAAGGGGTGAGTACCGATATCTCAATTTCCAAGTCCTTGAATTCATCCTTCCGTAAAGGCTTAAACCGGCTGTCTTGAAAAGCAGCAGCAGTAGCCATTTCGGAAACAGTCTGACAAAGAGGTTTGTATGGCTGGAGATAGCCGATACACCCCCTCAACTGCCCCCGCCGGTGGAGCGAAACAAACGCTCCTCTCTTTTCCTGAAGCCTTGGGTATGGTGGGTCAAAATGAGGCAGAGGTTCTCCGAGCAATTGTTTCTCAATAGCGGTCTTTGCTACCTGGTGGAGATACTTTTTTTCCTCAGCGCTCAACCCGAGGTCTGTACCTATCTTTTTATTCTCACCCTTCCCGGGATCTGATTTTGTCTCTTTGCATAAGGCAGCAGAAAGATATCCTACTACTCTGCTTTTGTCCCGCGTCACATCTCCAGAATTGGCGTAATTCAATACAAGGGCTTTATTCGCCCCCATTTTCTGTGCAAGGAACATGGTTGTGATGATCGGACCTCCTCCGCACGCCTCACATTTTCCTGCCGAAATATCCCGGGCAAGACCCCGGGGATCGAAGTTCTTGACATGATCGATAACAACAGCATCTAACTTTACTGCCTCGTTATATGAATAAAAGTGAGAGAGGTCAGAACTGGCTACCAAGAGAACCTTCTTTCCTTTTATGACATTAAAAAGGGAATCACTTATGGTCTTACAGTTCTCCAGATTCTGGTCCCCCATAACAATGGGTACGAGTTTAAAATCCCTGAGAACAGTCTGTAAAAAAGGGAGTTGAACCTCTAAGGAGTGTTCCTGAGTGTGTGCCCGCGGCATAAACGTTATGGCAGGATTTTCCTTCATAATCTTCTGTGAGATATCCTCATCAATCGGGATAATTCCAAGCGGGGTCCGGAAGGCGCCTTTTGCATAGATGGATGCGCCTTGAAAATATACATGATGGCTCGGTGCGATGACGATGACCGTATCAAAGTGTTTGTTTAAAAGGAGCTTATAGGTGTAGGCTGCAACCTGGCCTGAGTAGATATACCCTGCATGGGGAGCAATCAAGGCGATAATTTCACCGTCTACTTTCATCGCAGGTACCGCATCCAGAAATTCCTTTATCTGCTTTGAGAGAGCTTTTGGATCTGCTGGGTAGAATGATCCGGCAACTACCGGTTCGCGAATTTCAGGTTTATTTCCTGAGTTTTCCATGAACGTTTCCCTCCTTCCTTGAACGTCCTCTGATGAGGAGAGGGAATGAGTGGTTATGAATAACAGGCAAGAAATGAGAATAAGAGATAAGCGGAGTCGTACTTTCATCAACTGAATAGCGCTTCAACAAAATCTTCGGCCTGAAATTCCCTCAGATCATCAATCTTCTCTCCTATCCCTATGTATCTCAATGGCACCTGGAGCTCTTCGCTGATTCCTATGATCATCCCTCCCTTTGCCGTACCATCGAGCTTGGTCAAGACAATTCCACTCACCCCGAGTGCCTCTTTAAACTGTCTGGCCTGATTTATGCCATTCTGGCCGGTTGTTGCATCAAGCACCAAAAGCGTTTCGTGGGGTGCCCCTTCTACTTCTCTTCCGATAATCCGTTTGATCTTCTTCAATTCTTCCATGAGGTTTACTTTGGTATGGAGCCTGCCTGCTGTGTCGATAATCATGATGTCAACATGGCGAGACTTCGCTGCCTGCACGGCATCAAACACAACTGCAGATGGGTCCGCCCCCATCCGCTGTTTAATTACCTCACAGCCAACCCTTTTTCCCCACACTTCAAGTTGATCTACTGCTGCAGCCCTGAAAGTATCCGCAGCAACCAGGAGCACATGTCTTCCCTGTTCGCTCCATTTCTTTGCCAGCTTGGCAATGGTAGTAGTTTTACCCGTCCCATTTACTCCTATCGTCATGATGGTAAAAAGTCCGTTACCAGGAATGACCAGAGGATGTTCCTGCTGCTGGAGGATTGCCAGAACCTCTTTTTTCAGATAATCCTTAACCAGGTCTGGCTGCTCCAGTTCTTTTCTGAGCGCCTTATCCTTTACCCGTTGAACCAGTTTCTGGGTAGCTTTTATGCCAATATCGGCAGAGATCAATATAGTTTCTAACTCTTCTAAAAATTCTTCATTGATCTCTTTGCTGCCCAGGAGAAGGGTATCGACTTTTTTTACCAGGTTTTCCTTGGTCTTGGTCAGGCTTTCTTTAAGTTTAAGGAAAAATCCCTTTTCCCCGTCATTCTCCCTTTTTCTTCCAAACACTATGTGGTAACCAGCCTTTACATCAATTCAACTTCACGGAGACGACCTTTGTGATGCCTTTCTCCTCCATCGTTATGCCGTAGAGGGTGTTGGCTCCCTCCATGGTCTTCTTATTGTGGGTAATGAGGATAAACTTCGAATCATTCCCCGACATCTCCTTCAACTGTTCTATAAACCGGCAAGTATTCATATCATCAAGGGGAGAGTCAACTTCATCGAGCAGACAGAAAGGAGACGGTTTTACCATAAAGAGAGCAAGGAGGAGCGCAACCGCTGTCATCGCCTTTTCCCCGCCTGAGAGGAGATCCATGTTCTGCAACCTTTTCCCCGGTGGTTGGGCGATGATCTCGATGCCTGTTTCCAATATACCACTCTCCTCACTCAAGATCAACTCAGCCTGCCCTCCTCTGAAGAGTTTTGGGAAAATCTCCTTGAATTTCTCGTTGACAGCATTGAAGGTGTCCAAAAATTTGTCACGTATGGTGGCATTGATCTTATTGATCACCTTCTTCAGGGATTCCATGGTCTGCTCCAGGTCTTCATGCTGCTGGGAGAGAAATGCATGACGCTTCTGTAACTCATCCAGCTCCTGCTGGGCCATGAGATTTACTTCGCCAAAGTTTTCCAGCTTTGCCTTGAGCCTCTGGAGTATCCCGGCCAGTTCCGTATCAGCTTCTTCCCGCTTGGAGGAAAATTCTTCCCAGAGAGGTTCAAGGTCTAAGTGATATTTTTCCTGGATGTCATTCTTGAGGTGGTGCATATTCAGATGATACTCAGTGAGCTTGAGATTCAGTTCATTTAACCTGGGCTGGACATCCATAAACATCTTCCGGAGTCCTTTAAGTTTTTCTTCCATCTGATGAATATGTTCGAGACCCTGCTGCGCAAGCTCCTTCTCTTCATCAACCTTTTTCTTCAGGATCTGCTCCGACTGTATCAGATCGTCTAACGCATCCTGTGCCTCGTTGAGTGCAGCCTCGAGTGCTTTCCCTCGTTCCTCTTCATCCCTTACCTTTTTTTGTATGGATTCTATCCTCGCCAGGAGGTTGTCCAACTGGTCTTTCTTGGAAAGGAGGAGGGACAGGCAATGTTCCCTTTTTTCCCTGAGGGAAGCCTGGTTGATCTTCAGGAGTGTGATTTCCCCTTCTTCTTTCTGCATAGCCTCTTCCATTCCCTGGAGTGAATCCTGAAGGTCATGCAGGGCGCTCTCTTTCTCACACTTTGTCTTTTCCTTTTCTTCTTTGATGCCCTGTACATTCGTGTACTCGTTTTCAGTTTCCTGAATCAGGCTCTCTATTTCTTCTTCTTCAAGGTGGAGGAGCTTAAGCCTCTGCTCCGTCTCCCTCAATCCCTCCTCTGCCTGGATGCCATCACGCTCTTTGTGTATTAAGGAAAGGGCTATTTCTTGAATCTCCTCCTGGAGAGCAGCACAATCTCTTTTGGCTTCCGCTACATGCCCGCATGTTTCCTGATATGTCTTCACCTGATCACCATAATCCTTCTCCAGGTGATGGATTGATCTGGTGAGTTCCCGTATTCTTCTCTTTCTCTTCAGGATGCCGGAATCCAGACTTTCCTTATTTCCACCGGTGACCATGCCGGACGGGTATAGTACTGTGCCTTCGTTGGTAACGAAGAGCTGGTGATTATCATCTGAACGCAGCTCAACAGTTTCCTTCAGGTCTTTTACCACCCATACACCTTGGAGGAGGCGTTGGACAACAGGTGAAGTTTCACCTTCCACATCGACAAGATTTAAGAGAAGCTGAGCATCTAATGCGGGAGGGACAGGGGCATCCCGGGTGATCTCATCCTTACGAGCCTGAAGAGGGATAAAGGTGCCTCTCCCCCCGGAGTTATTTTTCAAGTAGTCAATACTTTCCCAGACTTCGTTCCAATCCTCCATGATAATGGATTGCAGCCTTTCACCCAGAACGGCTTCGAGAGCTATTTCATATCCGGGTTCAATACGGATACAGTCAGCCAGCAACCTGTAGTGTCCGTTTCCCGGATTGCTCTCTCCGTCATTTCTCGTCATTAAGGAGCGGACGCCGCTGGTATAGCCTTCGTATTTCCGTTCAAGCTCTTCAAAGGAATGCAATTGGATCCGGTTCTTTTGAAGGACTTCCTGCGTTTGCTTGCACGTTTTTTCTTTTTCTTCAGCGGTTTTTTCTCTATGCCGGTATTCCTCTTCTTTTTTATTTCTTCTTGCCTCCAGGTCACCCTTTGCCTCCTTAACACGGCTGCATTCTTCAGTTAGGGCATCTATCCTCTTTTTTATCTCGGCATATCTGGTTGTTACTTCGCTTTTCTCCTTGTTTGTTTTCTCGCTGCGCCTTTTCAGATCTTCAAGATTTTTTTCATAGTGGATCATGGAGTTCTTACCATGGGCAATCTCTGTTAAAAGATCTACCAGGGCTGATTTCTCGTTTTCGATCGTTCTCAGTTTTTCGTGGTACTCCTCCTTCAACTGGGAGAGCGCTGACTCTCTTCCCCGTATGTTCTCCTCTTCACGTGATAGAAGTTCCTGGTACTCCCCTTCCCTCTTTTCCAGCTCTTCTACTTCCCTGCTCTCTTTATCCATCTGGAGGCTGAGTTCCTCCAGCTCTTTTTCGGCTGCCTCGTTCCTCTTGTTAATTTCGAAGAGCTCTTTCTGGCTGAACTCAATAGTGCTCAGACACTTCTGCATATGCGAGGTATTATCAAATAGCTCCTTCTGAAGTGTACCTAACGACTGTTCTCTTTCATACTGCTCAAGTCTCTTTATCTCAAGTATGGACTCAGCTTTTTTTACCTCGGTATCGAGCTTTATTTCTTCATCCTGTAATGCCGTGAGTGCCTTGTTCGTCTCCTCCTCCTGTATCCTCATTTCACGATATTTCCTGCTTGAGAGTACTAGGTCCGTCTCTCTGATCCGTTCCTTCAGACGTTGATATCCTTTTAATCTCCCCGCCTGCCTTTTAAGTGCGCTCATCTGGGTGGTCAACTCAACAAGAATATCATTAACCCGCAGCAGGTTCTGTCTCGTTGAGTCCATCTTCGATAGGGCTTCACGCTTTCTGCTCTTGTACTTTAATACACCGGCAGCCTCTTCCAGGAGTACCCTTCGATCCATAGGTTTGGAATTGATGAGCATCTCAACCTTTCCCTGCTCGACGATCGAATATGATCTGGTCCCCACGCCGGTATCCATGAAAAGTTCCGTAATGTCTTTTAGGCGGCAGGGTACCTTGTTGATGTAGTATTCACTCTCCCCTGAACGAAAAAGCCTGCGGGTAACCATGATTTCACTGTATGAACTGAATTCAGCAGGCGCACTGCCATTATTATTTTCAAAAATCAGCGATACCTCAGCCATCCCCAGGGGTTTTTTTGTCTCACTCCCATCGAATATAACGTCCTCCATACTTTTCCCTCTGAGATGCTTTGCGCTCTGTTCCCCCATGGCCCATCTGATGGCATCAACAACATTACTCTTGCCGCAACCGTTAGGCCCGACCAGGACGGTTATCCCCGGCAGGAGTTGCAGATTTACCCTGTCAACAAAAGACTTAAAGCCGATGATCTCAATTTCTTTTAATTTCATCGCTTTTACCCTCTTCTTAAAGTAAATTTATAAGAAATATCCGCTTCTTACAGACCAACCCTCAATTTTGGCTTAAATCATAGCAGGGCAAAAACCAAAAGTAAAGCAAAAAATACAATTAGAAGTG
>JAPLJA010000029.1 GCA_026388815.1 Pseudomonadota bacterium | reverse complement strand
TAACAACGACAACTTCCCCTATACGATACGGATTGTATCAGAGGTCCTGGAATCAAACGGCTCGTCCTCCATGGCTACGGTCTGCGGATCATCCCTATCCCTCATGGACGCAGGTGTCCCGGTAAAAACGGCTGTTGCCGGCATCGCCATGGGCCTGATTAAAGAAGGAGATCAGGTAGCAGTTCTTACTGATATCCTGGGTGATGAAGACCATATCGGAGACATGGACTTTAAGGTTGCAGGGACGCGGGACGGTATAACCGGCTTTCAGATGGACATTAAGATCTCAGGGCTAGCTCATGAGATCATGAGGGAAGCCCTGACACAGGCCAGAGAAGGGAGAATCTTCATTCTGGATAAGATGGCTGAAGCGATCCAGAACCCCCGTCCTGACCTTTCAATTCGTGCTCCCCGAATTGTTACGATCATGGTAAAACAAGACAGGATCCGCGACGTGATCGGGCCTGGCGGCAAGACAATCCGGGGCATCATAGAGCAGACTGGGGTTAAGATCGAGATTGACGACTCCGGCAAAGCGAATATCGCCTCCAACGACCTTGAATCGCTGGAAAAAGCCATCAAGATGGTCAAGGACCTCATCCAGGAAGTGGAGGTGAATAAGATCTACCTGGGGAAGGTAAAAAAGATTGTCGATTTCGGCGCCTTTGTGGAGATCCTGCCCGGGACAGACGGCCTGGTCCATATTTCCCAGCTAGCCCCGGGACATGTGAAGAACGTCCGGGACGTGCTGAGTGAAGGTGACGAGGTTGTGGTCAAGGTATTAGAGATTGACAGACAGGGGAAAATCAAGCTGAGCCGGAAAGAAGCCCTGGGCTGCACCCCTGATGCATAGGAACCAGCCTTTTTTCAGGTGATACTGTATGTACCGGAAGACCGTCCTTGACAACGGGATCAAGATCATCACCGAAAAGCTTCCTTACTTTCAGTCCGTTACCTTCGGCATATGGGTGATGACGGGATCGCGGCATGAAAATAAAGAAGAGAACGGGATTTCCCATTTCATCGAACATATGCTCTTTAAGGGTACGGAAAAAAGAGGGGTATCGGATATCGCCAAGGAGATTGATTCAGTGGGGGGGATACTCAATGCCTTCACCAGCAAAGAGTATACCTGCCTCTACGTCAAGGTATTAGACCGGCATTTAGACCTGGCTATTGATCTCCTCCTGGACATCTTCCTGAACTCAAACTTCAAGCCGGAGGAAGTAGAGAGGGAACGGGGGGTCATCCTCCAGGAGATCCGGATGGTTGAGGATACACCGGATGAGAACATCCAGGATATGTTCAACCAGTCGTTCTTCAGGGATCACCCCCTGAGCTACCCCATCCTGGGGAGTGTCCATTCCGTGAGGAGGATCAGCAGGAAGAAACTCCTCTCCTGTTTTACCGGCAGCTACCACCAACCGTCCCACATCATCGTGTCTGCAGCAGGGAAGATCGAACATGAAAAGCTGGTTGATAAGGTCGCTTCAGTGCTCGCATCGTTCCCGCATGAGGAGCTCACACCTCCCGAGAATTCGTTCCATCCCAGCGCTGTTTTTTTTATCCGTCCTAAAAAGCTGGAGCAGGTCCACATCTGTCTGGGTACCAAAGGGCTTTCCCAGGTTCACCCTTCCCGTTTTACCAGCTATCTCCTGAACACGATCCTGGGAGGCGGCATGAGTTCCCGGCTCTTCCAGGAGATCCGTGAGAAAAGAGGCCTTGCCTATACGGTTTACTCCTATCAGTCTTCGTACCGTGATACCGGGTTATTCAACATCTACATGGGGGTCGGAGAAGATTCCGCTGAGCAGGCGATCAGTTTAGTGATCCAGGAATTAAAGCGGCTCAGGGAAGAACCTGTCCCCGGCGCTGAGCTGCAGGCAGCCAAGGAACAGCTCAAGGGAAACCTCCTGCTTGCCTCGGAAAATACCGATAACCGTATGACCCGGATGGCAAAGAGCGAGATCTGCTTCAACAAGTTTGTCACCATTCAAGAAGTGCTGAAGAATATTGACAAGACAACATCCGAGGAGGTGGGCAATTTAGCCCGGGAGATATTTAATTCTGAATATCTCTCACTGGCTGTCCTCGGCCCGGTGAATAAGAAAAAGTTCTCTCCGGAGATCCTTACCGTATAATCCACTGTGAAATAAAAGAATCCAGAATACAGAAGTCAGAATTCAGAAGGAAAAATATTCTGTATTCTGGCTCCTGACTCCTGTATTCTCACATCCCTCTATTCACTCAACCCGATTTCTAAAATCTTGAATACTATTTGCTGTTCTGATATAAACATAACAGCTGGTCAGTAAGGGAGAAAAGTTCCGAAGAGATTCATCTTGGGTGTTTTCATGAATAAGAAGGAAAGTATTCGTTATTGGCTCGAATCTGCGAAAGAGGACTGGAAAGTTGCAAACCACCTTTTTGAAAAAAGAGATTACTCTTACTCGTTATTCCTGGGACACCTAACGATTGAAAAAATATTAAAAGCTATCTATGTAGATAGACTCAATGATACTCCCCCTTATACTCATCGCCTTATCCATCTTGCAGAAAAGGCATCACTTGAGTTGACTGATGAACAGTCAGAACTCCTTGAAACGATTACCGACTTCAATCTGGAAGCAAGATACCCGGACGAGAAATTTGCCTTCAAGAAAAAATGCACAAAAAGTTTTACTGAAAACTATTTGAAGAAGATCGAGGGAATGAGAAAATGGCTGTTAAAGCTGGTCCAGCAATAGCAATCATTAAAAGATATATTCAAGAATTGGAAAAAAATCAGATTCATATATCAAAGGCAATTATCTTTGGTTCTCATGCCAGGAGAACGGCAAAGCCTGATAGTGATATAGACGTTGCGCTCATTTCCAGTGTCTTTACGGGCGATCGTTTTGAAGACCGCAGGAGAATCATTCCCATGAGAAGAAAAATTGATAACCGGATTGAACCCATTCCTTTCAAGCCTGAAGATTTTAACAATGGGGGGATGCTGGCTGAAGAAATAAAAAAGACAGGGATAACGGTATTTAAAAGATAGGTTTTGCTCTCTATCTTTCACCTTTGACCTGCTTTATTTCAGCCTCCTGAATTCGGTCTTCTGAATTCTACCCATTTCTACTTGAATTAAGTATACTGTTACCGGAATTATCCCAAAAGATGTTGATTTTCCCCGGATAATCCGATAGAGGTTACCTTTATAAGATAAACCGCATGGAAAGGACAATATCATGGAAGAGAAAAAATCACAGACCAAAAAGATTTCGATGTCGAGTACCAAACAAGAAATGATGGATGCATATAGTGCGGTCTTGAAACAAACAGAAGCGATGAGAGAAGCTGAACTCAGACCAGAGAAGAAACTCGAAGAGAAAAAAGCGAAGGAGGTTGTGCAACTGGCAGATTCCTTATCCTCGGAAGGGGTTGCCAAGGAGATTGGCAATCTGAAGATAGAGATAGGGAAAATGCTTACACAGATTTCTGACCGGCTGGAAGCAGAGGTTAATAAGTACAGGGGCATCAGGAACGCTATCGAGTTCAAAGAAAAGGAACTACACGAACTCTACGAGATTGAAAAATCGGCCATGGCCCTGGCTGCTCTGATCGAATCTCAGAACCAGAAGCGTCAGACATTTGAATCTGAAATGGCTACCAAAAAGGAAGCATTGAACCAGGAGATTGAGACCCTTCGTGAAGAATGGGAAAAAGAGAAGAATGATTATGAAACTGCGGTAAAGGAGCGGGACGTTCAAGAGAAAAAGAGACGCGAAAGAGAAAAGGAGGAGTTTGAGTACGCTTTTAAGAGAGAGCAAAAGTTAGCGAAAGACAAATTTGAAGATGATAAGGTAAAACTGGAGAAGGAGATTCAGATTAAGAAAGTGCAGATGGAGAGTGAGTTAAAGGAGAGAGAAAAGATTATTGCTGAACGGGAGAATGAGTTAGTTGAATTAAGGAATAAGGTCAGTTCCTTTCCCAAAGAGACGGATGCAGCCGTCAGCAAAGCCGTCAATGAAATAACCCAGAAGTTGAATCTGGAAGCTAAGAATAGAGAAGAGTTACAGAAGAAAGATTTTGTCGGCGAGAAGAATGTCCTTACCACCCGGATCGAAGCCCTTGAGAAAATGGTAAAAGAGCAAAATGAAAAGATTGCCAAGCTCTCTCAACAATTGGAAAAGGCATATCAGCAGGTGCAGGATATTGCCGTCAAGACCATTGAAGGCTCTTCAAACATCATGCCGTTTGCCAGTCTTCAGCAATGGATAAGTGAGCAGGTCAAAAAATCTTCACAGGAGAAGTGAATAATTTTGCCAAGAAGTTTGGATATAAGTATTAGGAATTTATAAATTATGAACCACCGGCTCGCCCTTATTCAAAACCTTCTACTCCTCTTTCTGTGGGTAATGTCATGAGCAAATTTAACAGGTGAAATTCCCTGTGTATTTTGAGATAATTAGTGATATAGATGAAATTGAAACTATCGCGGTTGGCGGCAGGATACGAGAAATCATTCGTCTCCGCAAGAAGTACGGTGCAGGCCGATGGCGAAAGATGAAAGGGATTGCAAAAGTACGCCTCCAGAGTGGCAGGATTCGCAAGGCCGAAATTCACTGGTATGAAGCTCATGGCATAGGCAGAAGGAAAACGAAAATCAAAAGGTTTGTAGAGTAAAACTATGAAAAGAGAAACGGTGAAAAAAGTTTTTGTGCTTTGCATTGAGCAGAAAAAGCACTGCAAGTATCACCTTGAGATTTGTAAAGGTTGTCGGCGCTATTGTTGATTACGAGCATAGTGGCGTCGTTTTCAGAATTAATATGGGAAATGTCCCTATGCCCTCTGGAAGCAAGATACCCGGACGAGTCTGTATTGAATAGTTTCCCGGCTACCGAGGATGCTTGTACAGATCATCGTGGTCAAGGATACGCAGAAGTAGGATGCCGCCTGACCAGTCAGGATTGCCTCCTTTGTGGTACAGTTCCGGTTCAAGAGAAATGCGGTAGCGTTTGTCCAGGCGCACGGACCACGCTCTCGGGTCGTTGACGATACGCTCAGCATGCAGGCCGGGATGGAGAGGATTTTCCTCCAACAGGGCAAGTGTCTTTGCGATCCTTCTGATAAGAACAGTGTTCGACCGCAGCGCCTCTACATCCTTCACGAAAAGCTTACTTGTTGTCAGCTTTGGCACGCTTAACTTCCTTCGCAAGCCAGTCGGGCATTTTTACCTTACCGCTCTTTCGCGCTTCACCTATCTTTTTAAGCCCCGACTCGCTTAACTGAACGGTCGGGTAGACCGCCACCGGATTCAGTACAATCGTCCCGCCCTTCATAACCGTCAGGTCAAGATATGCACCCTTATCAAGATTAAGCTCCTTGCGCACCGCTGCCGGCAGATTGATACTCCCCCGCTTGTCTATCGTAATAAGCATACCGTCCTCCTTTCCTTCATA
>JAPLJA010000199.1 GCA_026388815.1 Pseudomonadota bacterium | reverse complement strand
TCTGCCACGATCAAGAGCCACCATAACGTGGGCGGTCTGCCTGAGAAAATGAAACTGAAGCTGATCGAACCGCTCCGGGAACTTTTTAAAGACGAGGTCCGGCAACTGGGAAGGGAACTCGGTATTCCAGGGGATGTCGTAGAAAGACAGCCATTCCCAGGGCCTGGTCTGGCCATCAGAATCATCGGTGAAGTTACCCCACAAGGACTGGAGATTTTAAGAAATGCCGACCAGATTATTCATGAGGAAATGAGAAGCACCAGTTTCTACCGGGATATTTGGCAATCATTTGCAGTCCTCCTCCCCGTAAAGACGGTAGGGGTGATGGGTGATGAAAGGACATATGAAAACGTTATTGCCTTACGGGTCGTGGAGAGCGTTGACGGGATGACAGCAGACTGGGTAAAGCTCCCCTACGACATCCTCCAGACAATCTCCAACCGAATCATTAACGAGGTTAAAGGGGTAAACCGGGTTGTCTACGATATTTCCACCAAACCACCCAGTACCATTGAATGGGAATAGTCGTGAGCACTCAGGAATTTGTACACCTCCATCTCCATACCCAGTATAGTCTCCTGGATGGAGCAATCAGACTCGATGACCTTTTCTCAAAGGTAAAAGAATATAAAATGCCTGCGGTTGCCATGACCGACCATGGTAACCTTTTCGGGGCGATCGAGTTCTACCAAAAAGCCTTGCAATCTGGAATAAAACCTATCATTGGCTGTGAAGTGTATGTGGCCCCGGAGAGCAGGTTTGAAAAGGAGTCACGGAGTTCTTCCGATACCTCATTTCACCTGACCCTCCTGGCTGAGAATGAAACCGGTTATAAGAACCTTCTCAAACTTGTCACCTATGCCTACTTTGAAGGTTTTTACTACCGGCCCCGCGTAGATAAAGAACTCCTCCAGAAACATCACGAGGGCTTGATAGCCTTGACTGGTTGCCTCCATGGAGAAATCCCCAGCCTCATCGTTCAGGGGAAGATGGAGAGAGCACGCAAGGTGTGCACGGAGTTTCAGGAGATATTCAAGGATAAGCATTTATTCCTTGAGCTTCAGGAGAATGGAATCGCGGAGCAGACCAAAGCTAATGAAGGATTAATGAATTTGAGCCGTGAATTGAGCATTCCCCTGGTCGCTACCAATGACTGTCACTACCTCACGAAGAATGATGTCAAGGCGCATGAGGTGCTGCTCTGCATACAGACGGGCAAGACACTGAGCAACCCCGATCACATGAAGTTTGAAAGCACTGAGCTTTACTTCAAGTCACCTGAAGAAGTCGTTTCAGCTTTCCGGTATTGCCCGGATGCTGTTAAAAATACTATCGAGATTGCCGAACGATGCAACCTGAAGCTGAATTTCACCGAATACCACTTTCCTGCTTTCTCCGTTCCGGAGGGAGAGACGCTGGACAGTTATCTTGCAAAGTTATCACGTGATGGTCTGGCAGAACGTCTGAAACATCCAAGTTATCGCCAACGCTCTGACTACGACCGGCTCCAAAAGGAGTATACAAAAAGACTGGAAGACGAGCTCAAGGTAATAAAAACCGCTGGCTTCTCAAGCTATTTCTTGATCGTGGCGGATTTTGTTAATTACGCAAAAAGGAAGAATATACCGGTTGGTCCGGGTCGCGGCTCGGGCGCCGGAAGCCTCGTCGCCTATGCTCTCAGAATAACCGAAATTGACCCAATACGCTATGATCTACTCTTCGAGCGGTTCTTAAACCTTGAGCGGGTAAGCATGCCAGATATCGATATTGACTTCTGCATGGACAGGAGAGACGAAGTCATAGACTATGTGAGGGCAACCTACGGAAAAGAAAATGTCGCCC
>JAPLJA010000070.1 GCA_026388815.1 Pseudomonadota bacterium | reverse complement strand
TGGGTGTCCAGTCCTCCTGAAATGAATCAAAGAACCCACCGTTCTTCTTATCCCAGCACTTCTCATAGAGGAGGTTTAAGAGTTCAAACATCTTGAGGAGGTACTTAACAACAAGGCAAACCTCATAGTAATGAAGGATGGGCCCGTCGCTTTCAGCAAGTAAAGAGGTATATTTGGTTTTATCCACAATGGTCCAGTCTTCTTTTGCTGAATAGTAGAACCCACCGTTCTTCTTGTCTTCAAACTTTTCAATGGTCAGGTCGAGCAGTCTGCCTGCTGCCTTTGCCATCGCTTTATTCCCGGCAAGGGAACTCATGCTCAGTACGCGGGCGAGTTTATATTGGTCAAGGGCGTACTTCGTTTTATCAGTTACCTGAGTCAGGTCTTCCGAGCAGGCATGGTAATACCCACCGTTGACCTTGTCCTGGCAGGCTTCGATCAGTTTCATCTGCGTCATCATGGGACTCTGTTCTGTCTTTCCCTGTTCCTTCATCGGATCCATCTCCTTTCCCAGAGCATGAGTGTGTGGAAAAAGCATAATCAGTACAAGGAAAGCAAGGATTGTCTTTGGAAAAACGTTTCTTCCTACCATCTTTGAACCCCTCCTGTGTTTTTTTATAGTCTTATAAATTGTGGTTAAAAGGTCAAGAAAAAATGACGAGTGCCAAATGATGAGTGTAATTCAAGGAGCAACAGGCAAAGAAAAGGTTGTACAGGTCCCTTTGCCGATTTCACTCTCCGCACGAATCTCCCCTCCGTGGGCTTTGACAAACTGCCGGGCAATGGCTAAGCCGAGACCTCTTCCTCCGGTGGCCCGTGACCGGGACTTATCCACCCGGTAAAACCGGTCAAAGATATAGGGGATTGCCTCTTGCGGAATGCCGGGACCGGTATCCTTCACCCATACTTCCACCATGCCGTTCCTCTTCTGCGCCCCTATCTCTACTCTCCCTCCTTCTGGCGTATAGCGGAGGGAGTTCATGAGCAGATTGGAGATCACCTGGCCGATCCTCATGGCATCCATCATGACGGGAGGAATACTGGAAGGGATATTCTGGACCACCGTGATCCTCTTTTCCTCCATCTGAAGGAGGAACTTGGCAATCGCCTGGGCAAGAACATTCTCCAGGGAAGAAGGTACTATTTTCAGTTCAACCTGATTCTGCTCCAGCCTGGTCAACATGGAGAGATCTTCAATCAACTGATCAATATTTCTCACTTCTTCACAAATTGCCTTCAGGTGCTGAGCCATCTCCTCTTTCTCCATTTGTCTGTCGATCAGGATCTCTGCATCAGACTGGATTCTCGCAAGGGGAGAACGGATTTCATGAGAGATGTCAGCTAAGAGTTCCATCCTCAATTTATGATAATCAGCCAGGCGCTGGGACATCTCATTAAAGGTTGTTCCCAGTTGTCCTATTTCGTCTTTGGACCTCACCTCAACCTTCACCCCGAAATTTCCTCTCGACATTTCCTGTGCCACCTTCGTCAGTTCCCTGATAGGGCGGGTCAAAACTCTCGAGAGGAGAGCGGTAAATCCCCCGATGGTAAGAAGAAAAATAAGAGTAGGGATACCATGTGGTAAGATTCGTTTGCCCCCCTCGACAAAGGGATAATAGATTAACGCCATGATTAACGAGGTGATAATGATGCAGGCAAGCAGGGTAAGAAGGAGCTTCCAGAAGATGCTGCGACGAAATGCTCTCACATTTCTTCTCCCGAATCATAAAAAGGTAGCTCTTTGCTGCAAAACAGCACTGTTTCAACCCTCCCTGCAGAGGGCGTGATGAATCACGCCCCTACATCTCCCTGAATTTATAGCCTGTGCTCCATACCGTCAGAATGTATTTAGGGTCTTTGGGAGAGTCCTCGATTTTTTTACGCAGATGACTGATATGGGCGTCAATGGACCTGTCAAAAGGCTCGAGTTCCCGTTCTCTCAGTTCATCAAGGAGCCTGTCCCGGCTGAAAACGATACCCGGGTTAGATGCTAAGAGCCAGAGCAGGTTAAACTCCGTACTGGTAAGGGTGATTTTCTTTTTCTTCTTTACCACCTCTCTCCTGGCAGGATCTATGACGAGATCACCACAGCCCAGTGTTTTTTCCTTTGAGGCTGAGGCAGTCTGAACCACCTTAGTCCGCCTGAGCGTCGCTTTGATTCGTGCTACCAGTTCACGGAGGCTGAAGGGCTTGGTGAGGTAGTCGTCTGCTCCCACCTCAAGCCCGACTATAATATCGGATTCCTTGCCACGGGCTGTCAGCATGAGGACGGGTACTGGATTATCCTTCCTTATTTCTTTGCACACTTCAAGCCCATCCATCTCCGGCATCATCAGGTCCAGAATCACCAGGTCAGGCTGGAAGGACTTTACTCTTTGCAGGCCTTCTATCCCGTTCAGCGCTGCCTCGGTCTGGTAACCAAAATCCTTCAGGTAGGTCTCGATATTCTTCACAAGCTTTATGTCGTCATCGATAATGAGAATTTTATCCATGATGGACATGAGATCCAGAAAATGAAGGTCGTCCGGATGGTCTTTCAATAACCACCCTTGTTCTTCAGGGCAAGATAGCAAAAGTTCACCTTTATTACAAGATGCAGTATTTATGGGGTTTCCTCCTTGCCGGGTGGAGGAAACAGTGAAGCCACCGGTGTGTGTGCGTATTTGAGGTCGTGATTCATCGGGGTAAGCTTATGAGATTTTGGCGATATCTGCATGCGATCTTCTGTAGGGTAGCTGGAAAATGAATTCACCGATGGCTCCTTATTGTTTACGATATTATTTATAGATCTAAGGTGTGAAGAAATTTTGGAGGGATTGTAAAAAAAGTGTAAATTTTCTAAGAACGAAGAATTAGGAGGAAAGTTAGGACTTGATGTGATGGACATTGTAAGTCACGTAACGACTTCTTCCTGAAGAAAGGATTGACAGCCTTCTTTGAAAGATGTAGGTTTTTTCCTGTCATCAATAATTGATAGCGCCACAATGGAATCACGCATGTTTTGAATGGAGGGGGAAGGGAGTATGCAGCCATGCAGACGCCCTTTGATTAGCTTGAAAGATGGAGTGTTATACGGAAACCATATAAGATACCAAAAGACGGGAAAGCAATTTAAAAATCGTCGCTAAAACAAATAGTTGTTCGCTTTCATGTGGTGGGTTCTTATATGGCGAATATTATGATTAGGATTCTTATACGGAAACCATATAAACAATAGGGAAAAAATGGGGTCAGGCTTGCGATTATGGAATAATGTGGTAGGATAACCTCATGGCACGCAAGCCTCGCATTCATTATCCTGGAGCTTTGTACCATGTTATACTGCGCGGTAACGCTCACCAAGACATCTTCTTCGATGACGAAGACCGCTATCGTTTCTACCTTTTGCTCCAGGAATGCATGGAGCGCTACGGCCATCGCATCCATGCCTTCTGCCTCATGACGAACCACGTACAC
This sequence comes from Pseudomonadota bacterium, assembly GCA_026388815.1. GTDB lineage: Bacteria > Desulfobacterota > WTBG01 > JAPLJA01 > JAPLJA01 > JAPLJA01. The sequence continues at coordinate 2,534 of JAPLJA010000070.1, read as the reverse complement.
ATGGCACTGCAGAGTGGCGAAGTTCGCCTCTCCCGTTTGATGCAGAATCTCAGTTTTCGCTACACCCGCTGGATCAACTGGAGGCAAAAGCGCTCGGGGCACCTTTTCCAAGGAAGATTCAAGGCGGTCCTGGTCGATGCAGACACTTATCTCCTCGAACTTGTGCGGTATATCCACCTGAATCCTATTCGCGCCGGGATAGCAAGTAACCCTGGAGAATACCCCTGGAGCAGCCATAAGGCTTACTGTGGCATGGAAATTATTCCGTGGCTCACCACCGAGTGGGTCTTGTCACAATTTTCAGAAAAGAAGAGACAAGCCATAAACGCGTACCGAAACTTCCTCATGGATGGTATAAAAGAGGGGCATCGCGCTGAATTCCACAGAGGAAACGGGGAAGACAGCCGCGTGTTCGGCAACGACACATTTATTGAAAAAGTTCTTGGGCAGTCCCAACAAAAATTAAAGCGAACTCTTACCCTTGAAAATCTGATCGATCATGTCTGTCGAAGATATCAACTCAACAAAAGCTTATTGAAAAAACGTGGTAAGGACCGGCTGATGTCTGAGGTGCGCGGAGTGATTGCTTGGTTCTTGCTAGAAACGGGGTGCGGAACGCTTACTGAGCTGAGTAAAAAGACAAAGAGGGATATCTCTTCCTTGAGTTCCGCTGCAAGACGTTTGCAACAGCGAGCAAAAAGTGATAGAAGTCTTGCATCGACAATGAAGGAGTTGTTGGAGACAATCGGATAAATTGCAATATTGCAAGCCTGACCCTATGACCTATATGTAATTGTCTTTTTTGGCATTATTATCACCGGGATAGCTGAGATACTACGTTACTCTGGAGGTAAAAAAGAAAATAAAAAAATAGAATACATTGGTCTATTGGTTTTAATAGTTGGTCTGTTAATTAGCGGGGCCGGCGGTTGGTGGGCTGCAAAGGAACAATCGAATTTTGAAGAAAAGACATTAGGGTCAGTAACAGGGGGGGATTCTTACTGTTATGTAATGCCTCTGGTCGACAAAAGTTCAGGTAGGACCACACTCATGTTAGTACATGAGGGAAATTTCCCAGTGTATAATATCAGTTTAAAAATTCTTGACCTAACAAAGATGGAGGCCTTGCCTTTTGACAAACTATTTCCCAAAGGAGATATGACAAAAGAAGAATGGGAAGCATTAATGAAGGAAAGAGATATCCAAGGCGAATTCAACAGTTTAAGAGAAAAAGCAACCATAAGATTAGAATTGAGTATTTTAATACCTGGTTCAGCTTATGAATTTGCGAGGTTTCAGATACCTTACGAATTAAATGAGCAAAAATATTTAGTGCAAATATTTTCAAGAAATGCAAAGTTAAGCCAGACCATTATCTATCGTCGCATAAAAGGTCTTTGGAGAAGATCAATGCGTGTATCTAGGGATATTGGGAGTGGCAATAAGAACGTCATCCTCAAAGAGGAGATTCATCCCGAAATATCAATTCAATAATACCAATTTTATGCTGCCTAACCACCGGCTGAAGCTGACGGCTCGCCTGTAGTAAAGTCCTGAGCGCCCGCAGCTTAGCCGTGCGTTAGGCCAATGAATAGGAATTACGACAATCCATTCACGAAAACAGCAGTGAGCAAAACAGGAGACAAGCAAATCCGTAGCCATGAGCGAATACACGCTATGCGACTATATCTTATCAATCCTTCAAACCCGCTGGTTACCATCACCAAAGTCAAGGAGAGCCGCTGGAACCGTTACCGCGTGTGGAAACCACTCAACCTTATGGTTCTTGCGGGCCTAACCCCACCGGAGTGGGAAATCGCGATCGTGGACGAGAACCTCAGAGCTCCGAACTATGAGGCCATGCCTCGACCGGACCTGGTGGGCATTACCGCTTTCACCGCACAGGCAAACCGCACCTATGAAGTGGCCACTCACTTCCGGCGTCTGGGTGTACCCGTCGTCATGGGCGGCATTCATGCAACCATGTGCCCGGACGAGGCCATGAAGCGCGTGGATTCAGTTGTCACGGGGGAAGCAGAGTGCATCTGGCCGCAGGTCCTGGAGGACGCCCGGCATGGCAGCCTGAAGCGACGGTATGACGGAGGGCTTGCCGAGATAAACGCTGTTCCGCTTGCCCGCCATGATTTGCTGGCCACGGGATACGCCTTCGGAGCCATTCAGACCACCCGTGGCTGTCCCTTGAATTGCAGCTTCTGCAGCTTGACGGCGTTCAACGGGGCCCAGTACCGGCAGCGCCCCATTCCCGATGTCGTGCGGGAATTCCAGTCGGTCCGTGAGAAACATGTTCTGGTGGTGGACGACAACCTAATTGGCACGCGCCGTGACCACATCGCCCGCGCCAAGGACCTGTTCCGGGCCATGGCACGGGCGAACCTGCGCAAGGAGTGGATTGCCCAAGCCACCATCAACTTCGCCGATGACGAGGAACTCCTGGCGTTGGCCGCGAGGGCCGGGTGCAGCGGCGTCTTCATCGGCTTTGAGTCCCCCACGCCGGAAGGGCTACGGGAGCTCGG
>JAPLJA010000032.1 GCA_026388815.1 Pseudomonadota bacterium | reverse complement strand
CCTTCCCCTTCCTCAAATTTATACCGGCGCAGATAGTTACAATTATGCGGCAGGGAAAGACTGGATAGACGGCATAAACGATGGAACTCATAGTTACCAATACACCTACGATCCTAACGGGAACATAATTTCAGACGGCCGTTTTACCTACCAGTACAACGAGAATAGCCAGCTTGTAAAAGTTTCAGATACCTCAACAGTGCTCGGAGAATATACCTGCAACGGGAAAGGGCAGAGGGTGAAAAAGGTTGCAGATGGCAGAACGACGATATACCATTATGACCTTGCGGGGAATTTCATTGAGGAGACAGACCAGGAAGGTGAGGTAATTGCGAGCTACATTTATGCAGGAACAAACAGGCTTGCCATGATCAAACCTGACGGGAGCATCTTTTACTATCACAATGACCATCTGGGAACACCGCTTGCGATGACTGATTCAGGAGGCAACATTGTCTGGAAGGCAGCCTATGATCCGTTTGGCCAGGCGCATGTCGATCCCGCATCAACCGTGACCAACAATTTCCGCTTCCCGGGGCAGTATTATGATGAGGAAAGCGGGTTGCATTATAACTGGTACAGGTATTACGATCCGAGAACGGGGAGGTATATGACACCGGATCCGATAGGGATTCTGGAAGGTGAAAATCATCTCTATTGGTATGTTAAAAATAATCCGCTTAATTATACAGACCCATTAGGTTTGGTATGGTATGGGAATTGGTGTGGGCCTGGAGGTTCAGGACCTGAACAAGACTGTGTTGACAAGGCTTGCGAAGTGCATGATAAATGCTATGAAAAATGTGGGGTTGATGCATCAACAAGGTGGACATGGAAAAAAATACTAAGCCCATGTGCTTTAATATGTGACCTTAAACTACTAAATGGTATCAACGGCTGTCACGGTGAGATATGTCATTGAAATATGTCAAGGCTTCTGAAATCTTTCAAAAATGAAACATTATATTATAAAAAATTATAAAAATATTTTTCGAAGTATTATCTCAAATTTAGGAATACCCTTATGTTTATTTTATGGAATATTATTTTTAGCTTCTCTGGTTAACTTGCCTGTTTCTTGGTTTGGTAGCTTATATTCCTTAGTTGGTATATTTTCAGGAATCTTATGTTCTCTATATTCCAAAAGCCAAAACAAATATTATCTTATTTTGATATTACCAGCTACGCTTCTTATGATAATTCCTTTATCTAAGGCCATAGTTTTGTTTGTAAAGTCGTTAATGCTCCCCTGAATAAGGGAACATGAAGGGACATCTCCCCTATTTCATTAACTTCCTTATAACTATTCTTGGTGATTTTACTGATCTGGAAAGTACAATAATGAAATGTTCTAATGATTTTTTAGAGAACTTATAAGGAAGGAAAGAGAATTCCAAAAAAGAGAATCCTTGATACATTGACTTTTATTTTAGCACCAATTCTTGGTTTTGTCTCTGTAGTGCTGCCTCCATATGTTATTCCCAATGGGATTCGAGTAACGCGTGGTTCACCAGTAGACCTAATTATTTTTCCAATTATTGCAACAGCAAGTGCGAACTTCGCCCTTTTCCCAACAATAATCTTAATGTTTATTACTGGATGTGTGCTTGGGTTTATTAGACCACATATATGGTGGTTTCTTGGTTTATCAACAATGGCTCTTTTTCCTGTTGCAGACATGGTGGAAATGTCAGTTGCTCCTACATCTCATAATCTATGGCCTATCCAGTTTATCCTTGATGCAATATTGTCTTCACCTGCAATTTTAGGTGCATTTATTGGTAGTCGAATCAAAAATAAGATAATAGGAGACCGGTCCACTAATTAAAAATCTCCATCTCTTAATTCTGGGGACACTACTTAATTCTTGACTCCCGTCTAAATCATGAATAAGCTTTGATCATGGTTCGAATTGCCCGGGTAGTTGCGCGAGGGTTACCCCATCACATAACGCAACGAGGAAATCGTCGACAGGCGACGTTTTTCAACGATGATGACTACAAAGCCTATTTAGACATCATGGCGGAATGGTGTTGCCGCTGTGGAGTTGAGATATGGGCTTATTGCCTCATGCCGAATCACGTGCATCTGATTGCAGTACCGAGTTCTGAAGAAGGTCTACGACAGGCAATAGGTGAGGCACATCGGCGGTATACCCGCCGTGTGAATTTTCGCGAAGGGTGGCCGAGGCCATTTATGGCAAGGGAGATTTGCTTCATATATCATGGATGAAACTTATTTGTTAGTGTCTACACGATACGTAGAATATAATCCTGTGCGAGCTGGTCTGGTAATAAAGCAGAGGAATATCCATGGAGCAGTGCGGCAGCACACATGGCTGGACAAGATGATGTGCTTGTTAAGGTCTCGCCTCTTCTTAATATGGTTGGGAACTGGCGAGAGTTTCTTTCAGAGACAGTAGAAGAACATGAGATAATTAAAATACGCCGCCATGAGCATACCGGGAGACCTCTTGGCAGTGTCAGTTTTATTGACAACCTTGAAAAGATTCTCAGTTGTACTCTTCGAAGGCAAAAGCCAGGACCAAAATGCAAGGTGAACAAAAGATAAGTATGGTGTCCCCAGAATTAAAGCACGATTGGGTTAAGTGAGGAAGTTAACCTTTATACATATGCGAGGAATAATCCAAATATGTTTATTGATCCCCAAGGACTAAAAGGATGTGGCCCTGGATCTGGTTTTAAGGAGTGGATCATTCCAGACTTCCCATTCGGGCTTAACTTTCTTAAGTGTTGCAATAAGCATGATGATTGTTACGGTTGTGAAGGAAAAGCGTTAGGTAAAAATCAAAGAGATTGCGATTTGGAATTCTGCAAATGTTTGATTAAGGTATATCTATCCGAATGGGGTTTTTTGCGTAATGTGGGGCCACTTACACCAATCGCCTATTGCGTAGCTGTTATAGCACGTGGGGAGGGTTCTTTCAATAGTGCCAGACAATGTTGCCCATAGGACACAAGGGATAATAACGTGAACTTTAGGTTCTTCTTATGAATTTTCGATTTTCAAAAACGGCTTCAATATATAGCTTGATTTATCTTTTATTATTTATTGCCTCGTTGATATACGCAATATTATTTATTCGAGAATCTCCTCTCGCTGCACTTTATGTCGTGATTCTTACATTTCCCTGGAGTTTTCTCACCGCTATCTTATTACTTGTTCTCGATATTTATGACGTCATTTCGACCAATATGAGATTTATGATGGATACTTTTTATGCAATTGTTAATACTATAATTATTTATTATTTGTTCTATAAGAGAAAAGACCAAAAGAGCTCATAAAGATGTCATAGCCTCAGGGTTAGACTATGAACCATTCGGTGAGTTGAAATCCATGAGCTTTGCGCAGAGTGGTATTGGCACAACTATTACCCACAATAACCAGTATCAGATAAACGAGATTCAGTCAGAAAATGTTCTCCACAGAACCTATACCCATGATTTTGATGGTAACATCACCTACATCCAGCGCAGTGATTCCCTTCCACTTCCTCAAATTTATACCGGCGCAGATAGTTACAGTTATGCGGCAGGGAAAGACTGGGTAGATGGCATAAACGATGGGACCCGTAGTTACCAGTACACCTACGATCCTAACGGGAACATAATTTCAGACGGCCGTTTTACCTACCAGTACAACGAGAATAACCAGCTTGTAAAAGTTTCAGAAGGCTCAGCAGTGCTCGGAGAATATACCTACAATGGAAAAGGGCAGAGGGTAAAAAAGGTTGCAGATGGCGGAACGACGATATACCATTATGACCTTGCGGGGAATCTCATTGAGGAGACAGACCAGGAAGGTGAGGTAATTGCGAGCTACATTTATGCAGGAACAAACAGGCTTGCCATGGTGAAACCTGACGGGAGCATTTATTACTACCACAACGACCACCTGGGAACACCACTTGCTATGACTGATGAAGGAGGAAACATCGTCTGGAAAGCAGCCTATGATCCATTTGGCGCAGCACATGTCGACCCCGCATCAACAGTGACCAACAATTTCCGTTTCCCGGGGCAGTACTATGATGAGGAAAGCGGTCTGCATTATAACTGGTACAGGTATTACGATCCGAGAACGGGGAGGTATATGACACCGGATCCAGTGGGATTAGATGCAAGTATTAATTTGTTTGGTTATGCGGGAAGTAATCCACTTAATGAGATAGATCCTTTAGGCCTCGCATCAGGATTGTGGGAATGGCCTGTGAACGGAAATCGATGGCCTGGATATACAAGGCAAGATTGGGAATGTAGTTCGCCATCTCAGGCACTGAATAAAAATAAATGTACAAAGAAATGTTGCATAAAACATGACAAATGTTACGAGAAATATGGCTGTAATTTTTCCTCATGGCTTCCTGGAGTATTGATAGGGCCATGCCAAATGTGTAATATGGAAGCAGTAGTTTGTATAATGATAAATATATCTAAGAAAGAATGTGGTGAATGTAATGAGTAAATTTAATCTTTCTGCTATTCACATTATTATTGTATTGTTTATGCTCAGTCTTTGTAGCTGTGATTTTCGATATGGATTCATTGAATCCGAGTTTAATCTATCCACTGAATCGAGACTTCCAAAATGGGTTGATATACCATCTGGTTATTTACGGAAGGATCTAACAATGACAATTACTTTCTACACTCATCCGTTCTTTAAAAAAGTCAAAATGATTGTTCGTAGTCCTGCGCCTGACCACAAGGTGATAATGGAAATAATAGGTAATCAGCGTTATCATCCTCTGACAGAAGAACAACCAAGAGATACATATCCTGGATATATTGTTATCTCTGTAAAAGGTATTGAAGAGGTCTTTGAACAAAGAGAAAGGAGCCCGGTTCTTTATATTACAGATGATCCGAAAGTAACTTGCTTCCTCAAAAACAGATAAAAAGAGCAGACATGGAGAATAGGTGATGGGTTATTGTGCCTATTTTCCTCCAGTGACTAACTAAACCCCTCCATCTGATAACTATACTCCTTCAGCAAGTCCCGCTTCTTTTTATAATCAGGAATAATTGATTGGACTTTGTTCCAGAACTGAGGGGAGTGGTGAGGATGGAGGAAATGGCAGAGTTCGTGCACGATCACATAGTCCAGAACTGATATTGGCGTCATGATGATCTTCCAGTTGAACCGGACGCTTCCGTTACCTGAACAGCTTCCCCATTGCCTTTTGTGATTTCTTATTTTAATAGACTTGGGCTGTTTCCCTATCAGCCGGGTATAGTAGTTAATCCTCTCGAAAATCTTTTTCTCAGCCTGCTCGCGATACCAATCCATGAGAGCATTTTTCACAACAGTTTTTTCTCCTGTGCCTTCTGCTTTTCCATCTATCTCAACCAGCAATCTTTCATTTACCAATCGGCATCTGTTTTTATGCTCCAAAGATGACCTGATTATTTTCAAGCGATATTCTCTCCCCAGATAAGGAAACGATTCGCCGCTTACATATTCTTTAGCCGGATGGGAATCTCGCCTTCTTTTTATCTGTTCTTGCTTCTCAAGAATCCACCGGGCTTTCTTCTGAACGATCTCACGGATTTTTCCTCCTTCAAGACCTTGCGGGGCTAAAACTTTTACCTTTGCCGTCAGGTCAATATGAATGGCTACGGTCTTTTTTCGCTTTCCGTGTTTAACCTCAAAATGAATCTCTTTGTTGCCGTACTGGATAACGTTCATTTTAATAGTCCTTGAGATGAAAGCACGCCAGATTCAAGATTTCCCTTGTTAAAGGCTCAAGCTGATCTTCCTGAAATCCTTTTGTCCTCATAAGTCTTTTAACCTCTTTTCTCATTTCCTTCTTCACATCCTCTTTCTCTGTCCAGTCAATTACCCTTTTCTCTTTGATTGCCTGGATAATTTTTTTGGTAAATGCTACCTGTTCATCTTCAGAATTGGAAAAGATGGACTCTTTAAAGTGAGAAAAGAGACCATAAAAAGGAAACTCTTTTTCGGGGTCTTTAAAACCCAGATTTCTGGCGTAGGTATCACGCTCTTTTTCCTTTTCCCCAAGTTTCAGAAGATTGAGTAATAACTGTGCCTCGTTCTTTCGTTCCTTTCGGTCTTCTTCGATAATTCTCTCCAACTGTTCTTTGAGCGAACCATAGAAGGCGGGATCAGTGGCGATCTTTTCAGTAATTGTCTGCTTGATCGCATATTCCACATGGCTTGCTTTTGCCCGTTGGCTTCCCTTTATTTCTAATTTTTCTCTGAAGTCAGGGGCGGTGATGTTAATCGGTTCAAGGATGCTTTCCATGCCGGTATCCACTACATGGGCATGGATAAGGGCTTCAACTTTTTTACTGCAATCCTCTAAGCTCAAACGGTCATCGCGATAGAGATTCCTTGCACCCTCCCTGATCATCCCCAGGAATTTAAAATCTTCGAGATATGGTGTAACCATGGGATCCGGCATTAAAAAATCCATATGCCTTGCCATGTTTCTGAATGTTTCATCAAAATCAGCCCGCACATCTTCAGGATTGAGAATCTCCATACATTTTTGCAGGATGTCTTCAGGCTTGCCTCTGGTCCGGTCTACTTTCTCAAAAAAGGAGATAGTTTCTTTGTGCCAGTAATCAAGGTCTGCCAGTCCTTTTCGAATATCATCAACCCCAAAGATGCCTTCCAGGTCTTCCTTCTCAAACATCACCAGGGCTTCAGCCAGATTCCTGCCGATTCCCACATAGTCCACTACCAGACCATAGCCTTTCCTCGGATACATCCGGTTCGTCCGGGCGATTGCCTGAAGCAGGGTGTGTTCCGCCATTCTCTGATCCAGATACATGACCTGCTCAATTGGTGCATCAAAACCGGTAAGGAGCTTGTCGCAGACAATGAGAAATTCGAGAGGATTCGTAGGATCATTGAAAGCATCCTTAATCGCTTTTTCTTCTTCTCTTGTCCGCTTGTATTTTTCTTTCCATTCTCTTGAGTCATCATTATTTACTGTAATGACTACTTCAGACCGTTCAGGACCAATCAGCTTGTCAAGGATCTCCTTGTACTTAACAGCCCTTGTCCTGTCAGCGGCTACAATCTGGGCCTTGAAGCCGTTTGGACGAATCTTTTTATTGAAATGTTCAATGATGTCATGGACAATACGTTCAATCCTCCGGTCAGCTTTTGCTAAGGTATCCAGATTCCCATATTTTTTCTTGAGCAGTGCCTTTTCTTTTTCTGTTTTATCGGAGAAAAGATCTTCAAACAACTGGTCAATGGAGGCCCCCACAACCTGTAACCGGGCTAATCTACTTGCATATTTTACTGGCACAATCTCCCTGTCATCTTCTGCATTACGAATCGTATAGGCATCGAGATACCGCTCACCATGAGGGCTGAAATGGCGATAGGTATTTCGGTCTCGCTTGTTCAGAGGGGTACCGGTGAAGGCAAAGAAAGAGGCATTGGGCAGGGCGTTACGGAGGTTCAGAGCATAGAGACCATACTGAGTCCGATGGGCTTCATCGACCAAAACGATGATGTTCTCAGCTACAGAAAGCGGTCTTTCAAGCGGCTTTCTGAACAGATGTACTGTTGCAAGAACTGTCTGGCCAACGTTCTGGCTTAAAAGTTCATAAAGCTTTCTGTGGGTTCCACCTTCTTCCCTCATTTGGATGGGATTAGGGAAACCACAATTGCGGAAGGTGCCGCTGATCTGGTCGTCAAGGTCAATCCGGTCAGTCACCACCAGGATAATGGGGTTCTTTAACTTCTTTTCTTCCCGCCTGAGTTTAACTGCGGCAAATAGCATGGTGAGCGACTTGCCGGACCCCTGCCAGTGCCAGATGATTCCACGTTTCTCACCTTCAGTCGTGACCCTCTTCAGAATCTTGTTCACTGCCGTGAACTGCTGGTAGCGGCAGACCTTTTTGACAACCTTGCGTTGTTTCTGTTCAACTTCATAGACAATGAAGTTCTGGATGATGTCGAGTAAGTTCTTTTTATTCAGGATACCGGAAATGAGAACTTCCTGCGGTGTAGGAGACTCAGACAGATCCTCTTTCTTTATCAGTCCCAATTCCAGCATCTCTTTAACTGATGGATGCTCTGCCATGTTGGGAAATTTCTTGCCACCGGTGTCTCTCCATTCGTGAAAAAATTCTGCATCGGATAAGATGGTCCCATACCGGGCATTGAAGAGATTGAGCCCGATGAGGATCTGGTTGGTATTAAAGAGTTGAGGAATCTCCTCCTGGTATCTCTCCAGTTGTTTAATAGCTCCGATGATGCCTGTCTGCTTTGCCACCGGGCTCTTGCATTCAATCACAACCAGAGGGATGCCATTGATGAAGATTACAATATCAGGACGATCTGTCTCTTTTGGCCCTTTTATCCAGAACTGATTGACAGCAAGGAATTCATTTCTCTCTGGATTTTCAAAATCAATAAAACGGACGGTCTGTTTCTGCCTCTTTGCACCGATATCCTGATCAACAGAAATGCCAGAGATGAGATCCTGGTGGAATATTCTATTTGCCTCCATCAGTCCCTCTGCCTGAATGTGAGTGACTCGCCTGATTGCTCTATCAATACTCTCTTCTGTGAGATGGGGATTGATCTCGGCGAGTTTCCTTCTGAGCCGGGAAACTAAGACTACATCTCTCCGGGATGTTCGTTCACAGTCATCTTTTAATTCCGGATCAAGGTAATCGCCGTGGATGTAGTCGTACCCCAGACGTTTTAATTGCTCGATTGCTGGATTTTCCGAGAGGGTATCTTCGGTGTATTTGGGGTTCACTTCTTTATATTCCTCGGATTATTCTCATCTTCATCCCATCTTACGGGATTGTTGATGATGTACTGCCGGATACGGTTCATATCGTCCTCATCACGGACGATATGCTCGAAATAATTGCGCTGCCAGAGAGGGACGCCATGCATGTTGCGGGTTTTGTTAATGTACTTTGCCGAATTCATCTTTAACCAGCCAACAATTTTAGGTAACAACATTTTGCGACGTTGTGTTTTGCGTTCGGTTGATAATGGATTGTGTATGGAGGATCCTTGTAGGGGCAATTCATGAATTGCCCCTACGGTATCGGGTTCAATTATTATGATTCCATGAACGTGGTTGGGCATGATGATGAATTCGTTTTTAACATTTTGAAATTTATCAGAGATATTTTGGAAATATTCATGTACAATCTGGCCGTATTCGTTTAATTGCATTCCCCCAACCACAACATCACCGAACAAACATTCCCTCTTCCATGTACAGATCGTTATAAAATATGCCCCAGCCTTCGTGTAATCATATTCTCTCAGGCGGATTGACCGCCGGCGATGAATATCAGGATTAAATTTCAAGGACACCTTCATTTTCAATCGCGGGTTTGCGTAGGGGCAGCCCCGTGTGGCTGCCCTGCATTTGTGGCAGCCGATATTCCATTCATATAGGAGCACAATTCGTGTTGGGGGGCATCAATATGTTGCCATCTATCCGTGTTTACCTCTGTAGGGGCAATTCATGAATTGCCCCTACGAATTACCCCAACATTTTTACCCGAATCTTGCCTGTCAATAATACCTGCATTAATCCTTTTTTCAAGGATTCTAATTGTTCCTTGTGGCGTGTCTCTTGTTCGATCTGGGAATCGAGGGAAGAGAGGATGTCGGCGATTTGTTGTTGTTCGCTGGGTGGAGGCAGTGGTATTGCAAATGTTTCCAGATCTTCCCTTAGCAAACCATTTATTGACGTCCCTTGGATTATTGCTCTTAATCGGCTTTCATTATAATTTAGATACCAGTAGACAAACCAGGTAATCGTCTTGGCTGAATCCAAGATCACCCCTGTAATATCTTGACTAATAGCTAAATCAAATGGCGCAATAGCAAGTTTGCCGACACCAGTCCTTGTAACGATCAATAAATTTCCTTTCGGAATAACATTTGTTGCACTATTTTTTACCCCCTCTTGAGTTACATATCTTCTAATCTTGCCTACTTTCTGATTTTCAAAGTCTGCACCGGTGATCCAGGGAACATTGCCATCCCAATATGTTTTGTTTGCTGTATCAGGTGTTCCACCATTGTAAAACTTTAATGCAATGTTTTTTAATCTTACAACCTCCCATTCCTCCGGTATCTCCCCAATCTCCGTCTTCTTGAATCTTGTATGTCCGATGCCGCGGGTGAGGAGTTTCTGCATCAGACCCTTTTTCGCTTCCTTCATCTTCTCGATAATCTGGTCAGTTTTTTCAATCGCATCGTCAACGGTAGATAAGATCTCAGCGATCCTTTTTTGTTCGGTAAGGGAGGGACACGGCACAATCTTCGCTAAAGCTATATCCCGATTTAATCCAGGAACTCCTGTTGCTGCATTTAACTCTTCCAAATGACTATTGGAAAGTAAATAGAATAACCATTTAAAATCTTCTTTGGTTTGCTTGACTGAGATATAATACGTCGTATCTATTGGCCAAAACTTATTGTCAACCCATGTTACAACCCCAACAGAGCCCTTTCTTCCAATAACTATCCCTGACCCATCCACAAGAGATTGATTATGATAGCCAATCAAACCATTTGATCCGTAAACGGGAATTTCCCCCTTCTCTCGCTTTCTTTCTGGCAAGGATTCACCGTATTCAAAATAAGCAATTTTACCTAATGAGGTTATCTCCCAATCCACCGGTATCTTCCCAATGGGCGTGTCTTTATATTTAATGTCTGTCTTTAAACCCTTGACCTGCTCTACCATCTGTTTCTCTTCCAGGGCAGCCACGGGGGGCTGCCCCTACGAAATACATTAACCGCCAAAGACCCTGGCGATGAAGGATTCAAATGCCTTCTCATATTCCTGCGGTCTGAGGTTTTTCCCTGGTATTGACGGGATATCAAGACCGCTCCTTGTGAATTCACTGCCTACCACCTCCAGGGCATCTCTCAGTTTTGAAGACCTCATATAATCGCTTATACCCTCCCTGCTCACCTCATTCAGGACAGACCATATCTGAGAGAGGGCAGAGTAGAGGGCAATCCAGTCGATCCAGAGAGGTTTCTTGATTTCTGTAATACTTCCTTTGGACAAAAATTCCCACCACCGTTCCTGAGAAAGCCAGTACTCTATCTTGCGTTTCCCCTTTATCCGGGTAAGAACAAGACCGGAGCGTGAAAGGTCAATCAGAGCATCCTGCGTGCCCCGGACAGATATACCGACTGCCTTTGCCACTTCTGCAGGATGGCCGCCTTCATGCGTTAGGAGATAGAACAGGCATTCTGCCCGGGAACCTACACCGAAAAGCGACCTTAATAAAAACCGGATCGTACTTTGTGAGGTTATGGGTACTTCCCGGCTCATCCTGCGGATCTTCACCTGTGGACGATTAAAGCCGCATGAGATGAATGATGGATCTGGTTTGTCTGAAATGGGGTGATGGGTTCCATCCTTATCATAAAAAAGCGGCTCTCCGCGATAAGGCGTTTCCTGTCCGGATGTTTTGCAGAGCTTAGCAAGGTTACCCCATTTCCTTTCATTGGTCTCCTGGGTGAGAAATGTCGCAATGGCTCCCACAAGTCTCTTTACCGTTTCTTCCTTGCCTCGCATGATTCTCCGCATCCGCTGAATATCCATCCAGCTTCCGTTCACTACCAGCCAGTCCAACAATTCATCAAACAGTCTCGGTTCATACCGGCCCATTTCAAGAGTGAAGAGGAGCATGGGCTCAGGATCAAGCGCCCAGGGGTCTTTGGTTTGGGCCTCTCCCAGCACGCCCAGCGCAGACCATTGTCGCCAGAGGAAATTAAGGATACTATCGAGGAATATTTCTCTAAAGCTTTTTTGCGACATCCCCGTGTCCCATATGAGTTAAAAGGCCTTTAATGCTCTGTTTATACCCTTCAGAAACATCGTGGGTCATGCTCCAGTGTGCGGCTTTTTCCAGTTCCTCTGCTGTGGGGCTCAATGCAAGGAGATCATTGTAGTGCTTACCTGCTCCCTGATCTGCCGCAGCATAGAGCTTAAAATGAATCTGATCATAGCGGCCCAAGAAGTGAATCACCAGCTTCTGTCCGTATTGCCTTGTAGTAACTCTCTCCATCAACCTCTCAGGCAGACCAAAATCAACAGCCGGGGCAGGACCAGCATTGAGCCAGTTTTCGGGCAGGTTAAAATCACGTGCCACCCTTCTTACTGCCTCTTTCAGTTCCGGTATTAAAGGGGATGCCTTGATGAAATGGATATTTCCCTCCTGATTTCGCTCCACATAAGCGAGGACGTCTACATCCTTGGTAGCCCGCTGAATGAAACCAAGAGCATTCAGCGCCGAACCACCACACACCAGAAGCGCAAGCGGTGCTTTGGCTATTTGGTCAAATTGTTCTCCTAATGCGCTGAGGATGGTATCAACTTCTTTTTGGTTGCTGAACATGATTAGGCCTGATACCCGAGTTCTTTTAAAAAGGAGTTCATCTTTCTTTCTCTTTCTAACCTTTCCTCTTTCAACTTTTTCAGGTCATCGAGAACCCCCTGAACATCAATAGGTTTTTCTTCTTCGGTTACATCAATGTATCTGGTGATATTCAGGTTGTAGTCATTGGCACGAATTTCATCCAGGGATACGGGACGGCAGTATTTCTCAATTGATCTGTATTCTCTGTAGGCATGAACTATCTTCTCAATGTCTTCTTTTCGAAGCTTATTCTGGTTCTTTCCCTTTAGATAGTCATTGGCTCCATAGAGAAAGAAGACCCTTCCCTTCCGTTCCTTTGGTTTCTCTTTATTCATGATGAAGAGACAGGCAGGGATGCCTGCTCCGAAGAAAAGGTTTGAAGGAAGTCCAATTACTGCTTCCAGTAGATCTTCTTCTAAGATTCCCTTTCTGATTTTTCCCTCAGCACCTCCACGGAAGAGTATACCGTGGGGAAGGACTACACCAGCACGCCCCCGGGAATTCAACGTGGCCAACATATGCTGGACAAAGGCATAATCTGCGTATCCTTTCGGCGGAATGCCAAACTGGAAACGGCGATAGGGATCATGCTGGGCTTCTTCATAGCCCCAGTTTTTAAGAGAAAAGGGCGGATTGGCGATAACAATATCAAACTCTATGACCTTCCCTTGCTCCGTAAGAAGCTTAGGTGATCTCAAGGTATCCCCTTTCTCCAGCCTTGCACTGGACAGCCCATGCAATAGCATGTTCATTTTACAGATAGCCCAGGTCCCGATATTCCTCTCCTGGCCAAAGATAGAGATGTTTTTCGGATTCTGCCCCTTTTCCCTGAGGTGGTAAACAGACTGAACGAGCATTCCTCCTGAGCCGCAGGCAGGGTCGCAAATCCGCATTTTCTCCTGGGGATCAAGGATTTCAACGAGGAGAGTCACCACTTCTTTTGGAGTGTAAAATTCCCCGCCCTTTTTTCCGGCATCATCTGCGAACTGGCCAATCAGATACTCGTAGGCCCTGCCCAGGATATCGGGTTCGCTTAAGTCTTCGTTGCGCAGGCGGATCTTTGAGAAATGAGCGATCAGTTTAGATAGTACAACATCAGGAAGTCTGTCTTTGTCATTAAAGTCTGTGGCTGTAAGTACCCCTTCCAACGTCCTTGTATTACTTTCTTCCAGCGCCTCGTTTGCCTTATTGAGGAGTTCCCCTAAGTTCTGAGTGCGTGATTTAATAAAGTTCCAGCGGGCTTTCTCCGGAACGTCAAATTCATGTTCGTCTGGTTCATTCCATGCTACTGTCTTATTGCCTGTCTCCCTTTCGACCCTTTCCCCTTCCTCTTCGAATACATCAGAAAGACGTTTGAGGAATAGCAGACCAAAGATGTAATTTTTATAATCAGCGGCATCAATACTCCCTCTGAGAATATTAGCTGATTCCCAGAGGTGGGATTTCAAGGTTTCTAAAGTTATTTGATTCATGTCACGCCTCACCTAAGATTAAAAAGTATAAAATGCTTATAACAAGAGATATTTAAAATATCAATAATTATTTTGATTTTATAGTTTATCATCAATAAATATGAGGATAAACTCAAATATTAAACAATTTATCTTCCTTAAGAGAAGTATACCCGGTAGGACTGATGATGAGGTGGTCAAGAGGGGTGAGATCAACGGCAAGGCAGGCTTTTACAAGTTTCTGGTTCAAAGACAGGTCGCTTTGGCTCGGTTTCAGTTCGCCTGAAGGGTGGTTGTGGACAAAGATGAGGGCTGAGGCATTTAATTCAAATGCACGTTTGATGATCTCTCTGGGGTAGACTGCTGACTGATCAACTGTCCCTTTGAATAAATCTTCAACTGCTAAAACTACGTTAGCGGTATTCAGGTAGATAACCTTAAAAACTTCTTCTTTGAGGTGTGCCATAGACACAGAGAGATATTCTGCCACATCTGCAGGACCATGAATGATAGTTCTCCCAATAATCTGTTCTTTCAACTGCCGTCTTACAATCTCCGTGGCAGCAAGCAATTGAGCAACCTTAGCTGTTCCCAACCCCTTAATCTTTTTTAAATCTTTTTCCCGGGCGTTGAGTAATCCTCTTAGCCCTCCAAAGTGATTAAGGAGGTCGCGGCCTAAAGAAACGGCGTCTTTCCCCTTGATGCCGCTTCGCAGGAGTATTGCTACTAACCCTGCATCAGAAACAAAGTTAGGCCCCTTTTCCAATAACAGCTCCCTTGGACGTTCTGAAACAGGCCAGTTTTTTATCCCTCTTAGTTTCTTATCTTTATCTGATTGTTTCATGAGATCTTCTCAGAGATAATCTTTTGCTTATAGATATTGCATTATTCTTAAAAAGTAAATATTGTTTTGTAAATAGTAAAAAGATTTTAAGGGAATAAAAGTTAAAGTACATGCTCCATATAACCCATACCATATACCAACGAAGAGAAAGGACACTCGATGAACACTTTTATCATCTACATTTCTCCTGCAGGCACCACCCGGGAAATTGCACACACAATCGAGAAAACGTGTCAGGCCCTGGGACACACGGTGAGATCATTTGACCTCGGGAATAAGATCAAAGTTTCTGAAGTAGCACAATGTATCAAAGAAACAATGGGTGAGATCTGTGTGTTCATTGGCTCACCGGTCTATGCCTGCCATGCAGTCCCGCCAATCATGGAGATGATTTCCCAACTGCCGGAACGGAGTGGAAGCTATAGTGTGCCTTTTGTTACCTACGGTGTTGTTACCAGTGGCATTGCATTGTATGAAATGGCAAACATGCTCAACGGGAAAGGGTATCATGTTATCGGGGCAGCAAAAATTCTTGCCGTTCACTCCCTCATGTGGCAGCTTAAGAACCCGCTCGGTGCAGGACATCCAGATGAAATCGATAAAAAGATGATCGGAGATCTGGTGAAGAAAGTAGATGAGAAATGTAACGTAAAAACGGTGAGAGGACTTTCCCTTTCTCAGCTGAACTACCAGCCGGAAGCATTACGGAGCGCCATGGAACAGATTACGCTCGATGTAGCGCGGGAGATGCTCCCGTCCCGGCAGATAAATCAGGAGAGGTGTACAAAGTGCGGGATCTGTGCTGATACGTGTCCTGTGGAGGCTATTACCTGTGATCCGTATCCGATGTTTGGCAAGAAATGTTTTCTGTGTTACACCTGTATGCGACTCTGCCCTGAAAATGCTATCGAGGCTGACTTTTCCCAGGTGGAGGGCTTTCTGCGGGAAAAAACAAAGGAATTCACTGAACAACCACCATCAGGAATATTTCTATGACCGCCCACCTGCCTCAACCCAAGGGGAAGAAAGGGGTCCTATCTCCAAATGCCAATTAATAATAGTAGAAAAAGTTATCCACACAATATATGGTAAAGTGAGGATTGTAAGGCCATTGGAAAAGTGTTACTAATCGATCACTGTTTAGAAAAGGAGGAATTGTAACCATGAAAAGAATCATGACCACATTGCTTATCGTCTTTTTCGTGCTCTCTTTAAAGCTGATAGCCTTCGCTGAGAATCAAAAGACACCTTCACCCTCAGAACCATCGGCAGCAGCAATAATTGCCGATGTTATCGTACTGAGACCTGTGGGACTCATTGGAACTATTCTCGGTGGAGCAGCGTTCTTGATTTCTTTGCCAGTTACTGTGCCTACTAAAACGTACAAACAGACGGGCGAGACTCTCTTTATGAAACCCGCTACTTTCACTTTTAATCGCCCCCTGGGGCA
>JAPLJA010000012.1 GCA_026388815.1 Pseudomonadota bacterium | reverse complement strand
AAGGTCATGGGCCTTCAAGATAGCAGAAGAGTTACCATTGCCACAATCAGCTCCAAACACCCAGACTGTTTCAAATTCTGGTCTCTCTGAAGTAACCATGAATCGTGGATCGGTTGCTTTCAAAATGCCACCACAGGATTGCAGACATGTCAGACAGGCCCTGATCTTCCTGAGATGCTTCTTTGCCAGAGCCTCACCGCCGATTTCTTCTGCCTGTTCAAAGACACCAGTCTGGAAGTTCCTGGTGCCGAGCATGCCCACTTCATTGTAGAGTGGGAGTACTGAGGGTGAGCCATATTTGGGGAAGGATTCTACTGAGGCATGGGATTGTTTGACGTGTTCGAGGACTTCAGTTGCTGCTTTTATAAAAGCTTCGCGATCTGCCACGCGCACCCCTTTTGTTCCTTTCACAACAACTGCCTTTAGGTTCTTTGATCCCATCACCGAGCCCATACCACCCCTGGCTGCGGCATTATGCTTGTCTATAATAATCGAGGCAATATTAGTACCCTTTTCCCCCACTGGTCCGATACAGGCAATGGAATACTCCTTGGCCTTCCAGGGGTCTCCAATCTTTCTCCGAAGGATGTCATCTGTTTCATAACAATCTTTCCCCCAGAGCGTTTCTGCTGATAGATATTCAATCTTTTCATCCTCAATCACCAGATAGGTTGGCTCACTGGCTTTCCCCTCAAAGATAATCAGATCGTAACCTGCATACTTGATCTCAGATCCAAAATTGCCGCCCACATTGGCACAACCAATGTTCCCTAAGGGTGATTTCGAAACCACTACACTTCTACATGCTGCAATTGCCCCGGTACCGGTTAAAGGACCGCTCGCCATGATTAATTTATTGTCTGAGTCAAAGGCATCAATCTTAGGGTTAATTTCGTCATAGAGGATCTTGGTGGCTAACCCCCTACCTCCGAGATAATCCCTGGCTAAATCTTCATCCAGATCCTCTATGATGTGCTTTTTCTCTGACAGATTAATTCTTAAAACTTTGCCTACCCATCCATTCATCATCTTTCTCCTCTCATGTATATAGTCTTATCAAAGCTCACATAAAGTCCTTCAGGAAAACCTTTCCCTATCCTCTTGGACTACCTTCATATCAATTGCCTCTTGTATTTGTCTCTTACGAAATTGCACCCTTGATCCATTCCTTAACTTCTGCCTTTGCTGGAACTCTTCCGGTGACCTTAACCTTATTATTTACTATGAGGGCAGGCGTAGCGGTGATCCCGAACTGTCTCTGCATTGCAGAATCTGTGACTTTATCAAGATCTGCTGAAACACCCATCTCAGAAAGGACTTGCAAGGTTAATTCAAACAATCTTTCACAGTTATAGCATCCCGGCCCGATTACCCGGATTGTGAGCGGTCCACTCTTGAATGAAGGAGCAATGTAGTTCTGCTTTTCTATCTCTCTGACGATTTGTTCTTTTAACTGTGCCCTATCCTTTATTCCCATTTCCTTAATCCGGATGAAACTCTCCTGCAGACCGACAAGACTAATCCTGTGACCATCGATCACAATCTGTTTAATGTCATTTTCAAGCATTTCTAAACCACCTTCCTCGCCATAACAATTCAACTCTTGTGCTGAACAGATGTAGGGATATGGATAGCTCGGTCATGAATTGCCTGGGCTGTCTCCAGCAATGCCTCTGGCATGGTAGGATGGGCATGGATGGTTTCCTCAATCTCCTTTACCTTTAATCCAGCTTGAATCGCCAAAGCAGCCTCAGCTATAAGTGCACTGGCCTGGTGTCCCGCGATATGCACCCCTAATACCTCATCTGTCTCAGCATGGGCAATCATCTTGACTAATCCTTCCCATTCACCGAGGGCCTGTGCCACTCCCAGACTCTTCAGAGGAAAGGTGCTCACCTTTATTGGATATTCCCCTTTAGCCTCATCTTCAGTCATGCCTACGGCTGCAATCTCCGGATTGGCAAAGATACAACGGGGAACAGCATGGTAACTCATACTCTTTTGCGCGCCCAGGGCATTTTCTGCAGCTACAATGCCTTCTGCAAAGGCCACATGGGCAAGGAGAATGCCTCCGGTAATATCACCAGCGGCATAGATTCCAGGCAGATTGGTTTCCATCCTCTCATTCACTGATACCCAGCCTTTTGAGGTAGATACTCCGATTCCCTCTAATCCAATCCCTTCAATATTGGGAATCCGTCCAGTGCAGAGCAGAATTCTGGAAGCCTCCATCTCCTCTCCCTGAGAGAGTAAAACCTTTGCTCTTTCTCCCTCGTATCTCAATGCGTCAACTTTAGCAGAAGTAATAATTCTGATCTTTCTCCTCTTGAACGACCGCTCCAGCTGTGCCGATAAATCTCTGTCTTCTCCAGGCAGCAATCTTTCCATCATCTCAACAATGGTTACTTTGCTCCCGAGTTCAGCAAAGATAGAGGCAAATTCCACCCCTACTGCTCCACCCCCCACTACCAGGAGGCTTTCTGGAACCTCTCTGAGATTAAACCAGTCTTCGGTATCCAGAACGAAGGGCGAATTTGAGGGAAAAGAGGATGGTCGTGCTGGACGTGAACCTGTGGCTATAATCAGTGCCTTTCCTTTAAGAAGTTCGATTTTATCGTTCCCTTCCACCTGGATAGAATCTCTGCTGATGATTTTCCCCTTGCCCCTGACCAGGTGAACTCCCCTTTCACGGAAGAGAAATTCTACTCCGCCTCGCAAAAGAGAAATAACCTTATCTCTCCTTCCGATGATTTCCTGAAAATCAACGGTGAATGAACCGGCATGGAGACCAAATTTGCCTGCATTTCTCAAGTGGCGGAGCATCTCAACAGAGGCATTCAATGTCTTGGTTGGAATACAGCCCTTATTAAGACACACCCCTCCAACTTTCCTTTCCTCCACCACTGCCACCTTAGCTCCAAGCTGGGCTGCCCGGATAGCGCCCTGGTAACCCGCAGGCCCTGCTCCCAGAAAAATTATGTCGTATTCCTTCTCTGACATCGATCACTCAATTATTCATCACGATTCAATTCTGATTTCCGGCTGAATGATCACATCACCTTTGATAGATTCTGCTACCAGACTGTACTTTCTGGCCAATGTTAATGCCTTATTCAATTGTTCCATCTTCGCTCCCTTTACCACAATCGTGGGGCGAAGAACTACTTTATTAAAAATAGAGGTTTTATCCAGCCTGTCCTCCACAAACCCCTCAGCCTCACATGTATATGAGATCAGGTTTAAACGGAGCTTCTCCACTGCCCAGATGAACATCATGTGGAAACAGGTATTGACTGCGGCAACAAAGGCATCCTCCGGGGTCATCACCCCCGGATGTCCATGGAGTGCAGGCGGGGCTGAGAAATCCATCGCTGTTCCATTACTGCAGCTAAGGTGTCCCCAGTGTTCACCCTTCCAGGTAACTTGAGTTTTGTAACTAAGCATACTCTTCTCCTTAACCCCGCTTTAAGATTTCATCCACCCTTTTCCCTATCTCCTCTGCTACCTTCTCAGCAATCTTCATCTCTTCCTCCGTAAAGTTTCTCCGCTTGTCCGGGGTTTTGATACCATGATTCTTCAAAAAATCACTCACCACAATCACCCCATCTGTCTTCCCGCTGTATTTTTCCGTTGCCAGCTTGGCGCACATCTTTTCACAGCCGTCTACGGCGATGGTAGGGAAATTCTGGGCAAACTGCCTCTCCTCCTCACCTCCGGCCAGAAATAAGGGAAGACAGATGGTTACCGTTTCATCCGGTCTGAGTTTTTCCAGAACCATTCTCGTAGCAATCCGGGAAATAGTACCTTCAGGAATCTCTTCTCCGCTGCAAGAAATAATGCCGACCTTCACCTCCAGTTTACCTCCATGTATTGTATAGTAGGGTTCGAGGATTCGAGGGGTCGAGATATCCAAAATCCAAATGACAAAGCTCAAATGCCAAATGAATGTCAAAGTTCAAAGTCCAAATTTGACATTGGGATTTTGACATTTGGATTTCATTGGGATTTTGGATTTTGTCATTTGACATTTTCACCTGACCCCTCGAACCCTTGAACCCTTTATTTGAGCAATTCGTCCACTTTTTGGGCCACTTCCTCACTTAAGATCTGAGCCAGTTTCTTTCCCTCTTCCCCAATGTCAATCACCGACTTCGGCTTTAAATCTTTGTGATCTTTTAATGCATCGATTGCCCGGAGATGTACGGTTCCTTTGCCTCCTGATAGCTCTACATTCTTTCTTGCACAGTCTTTTGGACAACCGTCAATCGTAATCACCGGATTTTCCCTCACCAGGTTCCTTGCCCGCTCATCACCCATCACTAAGAGGGAAAGACATACCGTATCAGACATGTCTGGTTTCAAGTTCTCAATGACTTCGTAGGCTGCCTCCCTGCCTACTGAAGCAATGGCTTTACCAATGCCGCTGCAGGGGATTATAATAACTTTTTTCTTCTCTCCCATCATTTACCGCCAATCCTGTCAAGTTCGCCTGCAATCTTCCTTTTCATCAGTTCAAAGTAAGCTTCAGCAGTCAATAAATTCTTGATTTCTTCTCCTATCTCTTCCACCTTAACTTTATAAATCCACCCCTCGCCATAGGGGTCTTCATTAATGATCTCTGGCTTTTCTGAAAGGACTTTATTCACCTCTTGAATCACACCATTCACCGGTGCAATTAACTCTTGATTAAGCTTGATGGTCTCTAATTCCCCCATCGGTTTCCCCTGCCTCAAAGAATTTCCTGCCTCCAAAGTTTCTACAAAAACAACATCACCGGCTACACGCTGAGCGAAATCAGTAATTCCTATGGTAGCCACGTTCTCTTTTATTTCTACCCAACAGTCTTCCCGATTGTAGAAGAAACCTCTCTTTACTTTAAAGACAAACTTATCTGCTGTTGTCTCCAGAAACTCACCAGCCATATTCACCTCCCATTCCTTTCTGTATCACCTAATGTATCCCTGGAGCCGGTGTCTCTGAGAATATTTAACAACAGTTCCCTTCTCTCCCTGTTTTCAGGCTGGAAGAGCGGGGTGCACTCTGCAATTTCACGCTTACCATTCAGTAAACTTACTGCAAAGGCAAAGCAGTTAAATACCCTGCACTTCTTACAGTTTGTCTGGGGAAGAATTTGATAAATATCCTGTGCCTTCAACTCCTTCTTTCTCCCAAAATCGGGCACCATTCCTTCACGGTTTTCATACGTCTTATTGATTAAACCTTTAAGTTCCGCTATAACTCGATCAGCATGCGATTCATCATCTGCCTTGGCAATAGTCACTTTGCAGGGATAGAGGGTAATCATTAACCCATCTTTTACTAAGGTCAGAGTCTTAAACTCATGGTTATAGATTCCATCCTTTATCGAAGCATTGAGATAAGGCATGACCTCTCCAATATCCTCTCCCAGTTCAAATATTGCCCGTATCTTGTCCGGGTCCGCCAGACAGGGAAGTATCCTTAATATTTTATATTTATTGAGCAGCATGAAACCCTAAAGTTTTTCCTTTTTCGGTCACCATCCCGACATCCTTCTTCAGGAAAGGTTATATAAAATGCAGACGGGTTAAGTCATTGACTCAAGACCTGTAAAATATTTGCGCTGGAAGTATAAAGCCACATTGACCAGGCTGATCAGCACCGGCACCTCCACGAGTGGTCCGATCACTGCGGCAAAGGCTGCACCGGAATTGATGCCGAAGACTGCTACTGCCACGGCGATGGCAAGCTCGAAGTTGTTGCTCGCTGCGGTAAAAGAAAGAGTTGCAGATATGGGATAGCTTGCGCCTGCCTTCTTGCTCATCCAGAAGGTCACCAGGAACATGACCACAAAATAGACGAGGAGCGGAATCGCTATCCGGACCACATCGAAGGGAATCTTAACGATATATTCGCCCTTGAGCGAGAACATTATAAGAATGGTGAAAAGCAGGGCAATAAGCGTAATCGGGCTGATGCGCGGGATGAAGGACTTCTCATACCATTCTTTACCCTTGGTTTTCAGTCCGATGAACCGGGTAATCATACCGGCAATGAACGGAATGCCGAGGTAGATAAATACGCTCTCGGCAATACTTTTTATCGTGATCCTCGAGAGATCCACCGCGCCCAGGTCAATTCCCAAGAATGGCGGCACCACCTTGATGAAAAAGTAGGCGTACACCGAGAAAAAGAGCACCTGGAAGATGGAGTTGAATGCCACCAGCCCGGCACAATATTCGGTGTCACCTTTGGCAAGGTCATTCCAGACGATGACCATGGCAATGCAACGCGCCAGTCCAATCATGATCAATCCCACCAGATAATCCGGCTTGTCCTGCAGAAAGGAGATTGCCAACAGAAACATCAGGATCGGACCTATGATCCAGTTCTGCACGAGAGAAAGAAAGAGCACTTTCACATTTTTAAAAACCTCGGGCAATTCTTCATACTTTACCTTGGCAAGGGGCGGATACATCATGAGGATCAATCCAATGGCAATGGGAATAGATGTAGTCTCCCCTACCTGGAAGCGGGAGATGAATTTGGCCACCCACGGAAAGAGGTAGCCGGAACCAACACCAACCGCCATAGCTAAGAATATCCACAGCGTCAAAAACCGATCCAGGAATGAAAGTCTTTTTGCAACACCAGATGTCATAGTTTTATCCTCCTAAATCAAAAACGAGATTTTGGTTCAACAGTCGCTCAAACTTTGATTCCAGAAACCTTTATGCTCACCACCGAACTCAGCACTTCTCTTATGCTTTCTCGTGGGATGTTAAAACTCTTGCTGAATGCCTGTGCAGTGGGGTCATTAGCCATATAGTCGACCGGGAACGTTGCCTCATCAATAATTCTTATCTCCGTGAATCCTGCATCTCTTATTGCTCCCATGTATTCTTCCTTGAGGATTGCTCCGGAAAGGCAGCCGATATAGGCTCCGATGGATTCCTTTACGACGCTTGGCAATTCCTTTAATAAGATTAAATCTGAAATCATCATTCGCCCAGCCGGTTTCAGCACCCTGAACATTTCCTGAAATGCCCTTTTCTTATCGGGCACAAGGTTGATGACACAATTTGAGATGACGGTATCAACAGAATTATCAGCAACCGGCAGGTTCTCGATCTCGCCGAGTCTGAACTCCACATTTTCATAACCTGTTTTTTGCGCATTCCTGCGCGCCTTCTCGATCATTTCCGGTGTCATATCAACCCCGATAACTCTTCCGTTTTTACCCACTTTGTTTGCAGCAAGAAAACAGTCAAATCCTGCACCGGAACCGAGGTCGAGAACAACCTCTCCTTCCTTCAACGAGGCGATGGCAACCGGGTTTCCGCAGCCAAGTCCCATGTTCGCACCGTCAGGAACCGCCTTGAAATCATCTGCTGTATAGCCCACCTTCCTGCTTATCTCCTCCGGGAGTGGACTTCCGCAGCATGGGTTTACCGGGGCACAACAGGTGTCTCCCTGCTTTGCAATTTTGGCGTAGCCTTCTCTCACAACTTTCTTTATTTCCTCCTCTTTCATTTCCATCACCTCCGAAATGATGATTCACTTCTTACTAAAGGTTTCTTCAATCCAGTTCTTGATCTCATTCCGTACCTGCCTCACCCTGGCGAGAATTTCATCATTTGTTCCCTGGAATTGTGAGGGATCATCAAAACTCTGATGGAGATATGTACCTGCTCCCGGGAAAAAAGGACATGCTTCTTTCGCCTGGTCACAGACCGTCACCACATAATCAATTTTCTTCCCCCGTAATTCCTCCAGGCTCTTTGACCGGTGAGACGAGATATCAATACCAATCTCATCCATTGCCTTGACGGCGTGTGGGTTTATCTTTGAGGGCTGAGTGCCTGCACTGCAGGCCTCATAACGGTCACCGTATAGCGCACGTAAAAGGCCTTCCGCCATCTGAGACCTGGCAGCATTATGAGTACAGATGAATAGGACCTTTTTCTTCTTACCGTGCATCATGTATCCTGTTTTATCATGCATCAATTCATAATCGCTGTTGCCTACTGCCTATTACCTGTTGCCTGATCCTTGCCCCTTTGACCCTTGCCCCTTGACCCCTTGTCTTTACTCCACACGTGCTCCCCGACCGCCACAATCCCTTTTTTTCTCTTTCCAAAAGCTTTTGAAGTTTCTTCTGGTCCTGCAGGACCAGATCATAGTCCTTCAGGCATGCTGCCAGAAAAGAGATCATCTCCTCACAGCAGAAGTTTTCCGGCCTGAGGTTCAGAGAGTAGTGAACCCATTTGCCGTCACGCCTGTCTGTGACCAATCCTGCATTCTTGAGGATCCCCATGTGGCGGGAGATACGGGACTGCTTCATGTCCACCACATCCATAATCTTGCAGATACAGAGCTCGCCGCCCTCGAGGAGTTTCAAGATCCGAAGCCTCGTGTCGTCTGAAAGGGCTTTGAATATGTTTAATAGGTTTCGCATGTCATACTCCCTCAACTAAGACTAATCAGAATCTTCAAGTCTGCCATCCTTGAGATACAACCGTGTACTGCCAAATTTCGCAGCAGCAGGACTATGAGTAACCATGATGATAGTCCGTCCTTCCTCTTCATTGAGGTCTTTCAGAATTTTCAATATCTCCATTGAAAGTGCCGGATCGAGGTTCCCGGTCGGTTCGTCTGCCAGGACCACCTCAGGATTGTTGGCCAAAGCCCGAGCGATAGCCACACGCTGCTGCTGTCCAACAGACAGTTCCCGGGGAAGATGCTCCTTTCGGTGTTCCAGTCCTACTCTCTTTAGGAGCTTTTCAGCCTTCTGATGCGCATCGCCGTTCTTTTCTTCGTCGAACAGCATTGGTAACATAACATTTTCCATTGCAGTCAGATAGGGTATCAGATTAAACGTCTGAAGGATAAATCCCACCTTCCTATTCCGATATCCTGAGAGATTTGATTCTGACATTAAATAGAGATCAGTACCTTCATATATGATTGCTCCTGAAGTTGGACGAATAAGCCCCCCGAGCGCCAGAAGCAACGTTGTTTTGCCGGACCCTGAAGCACCAGTGATCGTGACAAAGCTGCCGCGTTCTATACTGAAGGAAATGCCAACAAGAGCGCTAACAAGGCCGTGCTGACAGGAGTAGGTTTTAGTCAACTTTTCAAGTATAAACATTGCTCAAGTCTCCTGCATGATTATCGCAGGGTCAAATCTCGCCGCCAGGTGAACCGGCAGGATGCTTCCAAGTAATGTGATCAAAACTGCAAAAAAAATGGCAATGGGCAAATAGACCGGTATGGGTGATATGTGGAGGCCCGCCAGATAGGGGCCAAGAATCATAGCCGCCCCTGTTCCAAGTATATACCCAGTTATACCACCAACGAGGCCAAGAATAATTGCCTTGGTCAGGAACAGACGGTAAATGACCGATCGAGGCGTACCGATCGTTATTAGAATGCCGATTTCTCGACGTCGTTCTTCAACATTTGCCCACATATAGTTGCCTATGGTTATAGAGCCTACTACGGCAATAATAATCAAAAAAATCAGCGAAATCTTCTTCATCAAACGATTGGTTTCTATCTGTGTATTCACAATCTGGTTGATAGAGGTAATACGGGTGTCCGGTAGTATATTGCGAATCTTGCCAAGCAATCCGTCTGATATTGCGGAACAGCAGCCCATTATTTCGATTGTGCTGATTTGACGGCCGGTGCCAAGCAAATCTTGAACCACGTGCAGGTGCATATAAACGCGACTATCGTCAATAGTACCGGTTTCAGGAATAATACGGGCCACGTTAAAATTCCTCTCCTCAATCTTCAGCGTCCCTCCTTCCCGGAGGTTCAACCGTTGAGCAATAACACTTCCTACCAACACATCACCAGTAGCCAATGAATCTATTGCCTTGCGCTGTAATCTTTCATCTTTATAGCCAAGCAACCTGTTAGCAACGTTGTTCGGATCACAGGTAACGTTTTTACCGGCGCCAACTAGTCCGGCCGTTTGCCATATTGGCTTGGAAGCCAATTCGTTAGCTGGAAGAATGCCAGTGAGAATAACGGAAAACTTATTGATATCCACACGCCTCGTCAGTTTCGGCGATAAATTATCGACTCCCGGTAACATGGAGGTTGCAAGACGTTCAACATATTCCTCAGGAAACGTCGGGGCATCGATATCGGCAGAATAGTAGTCATCAACCGATGCAGCCTGTGGCAGTACCAGAATGTTTGCACCAAGGTTATCTAAACTGACCTTGACAGCCGTTTCCGAAACCGCCGAAACAGACCGGATACCTACTATCACAGCGATACCAACGGTGATGCCAAGCAGAGCGGATACAAGCTGTGACTTCCTCAGCCAGAACTCTTTCCATATGATCGTTCGCAGTGTCATAACGATAGGCTCCTACTTCTTAACCGGCTCACAGGATGCTTTGGGATCAGACATAGTTGGCGGGCAACAACCTCCTATCTTCTTGGTGGCAGCAAGTACCAGATCCCCTGCTTGTATCGATCCGGTATACCTGCCGGTAATCTGACCCTGGGCATTTGCCACCACTGTCACAGGCTCTGTTGAGGCCATATCAAGCCTTAAATCCGTCAAGAATGATTCCTCTGCCTTGTCAGCCATATCGATTTTTATATGTACTAATTTGCCGGCCATTTGCCGACAGGCAGCAGCACAGGCATTGTTCACTGAATCCACTGACTTCATTTTTTTGCGGCTGGCTGTAATCAATACTGCATGTCCCTCGGATGTTGCTTTGATCGTCTCCACTTTTTTTGGTGAAGGAACCATCTTGAGGAGTAACTCCGGAGTAACTCGAGTTTGCTGCAAACTTACACCGCCAGTTATGACACCTGCTGACGAGGCAACCAAAATAAGAGGAACTGGTGCATTCGATAATCTAAGCTCCGTCACAGTTTTGGAATTGACTTCAGCGCTGCGGTCGAGCTCTATCTTAACCGAACCAGGAACCCGCTTCATGGCCTCGGAAATGACCTGTCGAGCTTGATCTATCTGCTGCGCTTTCGGCTCGAAAACGAGTATAAACGCCACCTTCCATGGCTTTGCAGCAGCCTCTATCTCGCGGGGGTCTGAAGCAAAAGCCAGGCTTGCCACAAGACTTATGCTCAAAATGAAAAAACTAACTTTTCTTAACATGGGCTCTCCTTTTTTAAACTACAATTTCTCCTTAATCTTGAAGATGCATAGTGCTCCCCCTCCAGGAGTTTCAGCATCCGAAGCCTCGTCTCATCAGAGAGTGCTTTAAAGATATTTACCGCATTTCTCATTCAATTCTCCCTTTCATCCATGAACATATTGACATATCTCAATATAATATTTTAAAAATAAAGTGTCAAGAAAATCTTAAAATCAGTGAAGAAGGGTAAATGAAAGGAAGGAATCCTGGTTTCTGTTCTTCATTCAACCTTATCTATGATCTACTTGAAACTCCAAATTGTCCAAAAAAAGAGCACACCGAGGTGTGCCCTTTTAAATGTGCTGCTTCAGGAGGAGAATTTACTATTTCCCCTTTTATTTACCAGCGGCAGGGGCCTCCACCGTAGCCATAGCCTCCTCTCATGCCTCTCCCGTATCCCGGGCCAGGACAGTTGCCGTAGCCTCCTCCCGAGGCATACCCGTATCCATAGGGATACTGAGATCTCTGCTCTGGATTCAGAATTTTCCCAGTCTCCAGCTGGTGGGAGATATCCTTCTCGTTCAGTTTTGAGATAAGGCCATCCATTTCCTTCTGTTTTGCCATGACTGCCTTCTGATTAGGCTCGGCTTGACTCAGGAGACTCCTCAGTTCAAACCTTTTCTGGAGAAGTTCATTCCGCAGGCTGGCTGTATCCTTCAGGTACGCCTGATCTAACTCATTGAACTTACTGAGCTGGTCTGCTGTCAGGTCAGAATTACCTCCGAAGGGACCATATCCCCCCATCCAGCAGTTTCCCGGGCCGAAACCTCTCCTTCCCCAGCCCGGACCACCTTGAGCCATCACACCTGCTGCTAAAGCGAGTCCCGCTGCAATAACTAAAACTGTTATCCATGTCTTCTTCATTCCTGTTCACCTCCTTTCATAACGTTTAATTTCCTTATATCTATTTCAACACCCGAGTGCGAAAAAACCTTCGGATAATATTTTACTACCTTCCCATCATCCCTCTTCTGCCGCAGCGTGGACCTCCACCGGGCATACCCATCATCCCCCTTTGGCACATCCTGTCACGGATGGTGTTGAAGTAGGTCTCTTTCTGGTCTGGCGTCATCTTCTCCGTCTCGAGGAGCATCTGATCTAAAGCAGCTTCCTGGATACTCTCCTGGATCTGGCTCACCTCTCGCAGTTTAGCCTTGACTGCCTGACGATCAGGGAGAGGCGCTTTGAGAAGACCGATAAGTTCTTCTCTTTTTGTCTGGATCTTCTCCCTCTTCTCCATCAGACTGGGCATCAGATTCTTCCTTGCCCTCACTATCTCCTCTGCCTGTGGTCTGCTGAGCGAGGTTACTTCTTCAGGGAAGACCACCTTTTCTCTCTTTTCCTGAAGATAGGATGTAGCCCATGAGTAAGCTAAAAATCCAAGGATACCGAAGTTAATCGACAGTGAAAAGACGAGGAGGATGGTTTTAAATCTCTCCCTCATGATTCTCCCCTCCCTTCTGATTCAGTTGAAAGCTGGAAATAGGCATCTTCGAGGGAATTGGGCGCCAGGTCTGCGAATGCCTCGATGTAAAATGGCTCCTCTCCAGCAGTTATCCTTTTCAGTTCAACTTTGGGAGCAATGGCCGAAGAGTAAAAAGAGTTCCCAATCTCTCCACCCAGGAATAGCCCTGCGAGGAGGGCAAGGCCAGCCAGAAGGGGAGCTGGCTGAAAAATCAGGTAATCCATTAACTTTTTGAAGAATCCTTTCGACTCTTCGGCATCGATTCTCTCAATAATTTTCGGCACGAGATCTGCCGACCTTCCAGGCACAGGAAGTTTTGCAAGGAGATTCCAGGTCTTTGAAAACTCCTCTACTAGGCGTGAACATCCCGGGCAGGAGATAAGGTGATCCTGGATTCTTTCCTTCTCTTCAGGACTCATCTCAGAGTCCATAAATGCCTTCAATCTCTTCCGCACCCCACGGCATTCCATCGTCTTCCTCCTGTCTATTGAAACACCCCCGCAAAAAGAAACCTTCGCTCTCCTTCACCCTTTTAACAGTATTTTTTTAAAGAATCCCTGAGCTCTTCCATTGCTCTCTGGAGCAGAGATTCAACTGCCTTCACCGAACAATCCATCACCTCGGCAATCTCTCCATAGGATAATCCCTCAAATCTCTGAAGAACGACAGCCATCCTCTGCCTTTCCGGCAGGGAATCTACAGCCTTTCGTACCGCTGATCTCCTCTCTTTTTCGTAGAGGGCTGTTTCAGGATCCACTGGATCGACTGCCTGTGTGGAGGAATGATTTCTCCTCTCTTCTGTCTCTGAATCAGTGATGCTCCCAGATGGTCTTGCTCTTACGTACCGCTGGTAATTAAGGCAGTGATTTGCAACGAGTTTATAGAGCCAGGTAGAAAATTTCGCCTCCGGACGAAATTTCCCGGCAGACCGGTACACTTTCAGAAAAATCTCCTGGACGAGGTCTTCGGCAACTCCCTGATTACCGATGTAACGGTAAACGAGACCGAATACCTTTCCCTGATACCTCCCGTACAGATTTCTGAAGGCATCGTGGTCCTTCCTGGCAACTTCTCCTATCAGATCTTCATCATTCCGCTGCTTTCCGTTTTCTGCCATGCTGCCGGGTATGCCCTTCGTTCTCTCTCAAGAGCGTTGATATACTTCTCTCTACATATATTAAACACCAGAAAACAGAAAAACCCTCAAAATATTCCCTGAAAGTATTTCTTAACGATCGTGCGTAGTAGTATAATACTAAAGAAAACACCAATTTCCTAAAAGGAGCAGAAAGAGATGAATCCCATTGAGGTATTAAAGAAGACAGTAGTAGCTAAGGTGAACGGGGTGGAAATAAACCAGTTCCAGGTGGAAAATGCTGCTGAAGCGATCAAAGCAGGGATGAAAACCGAAGGGATGCGGCGTGATGGTAAGACCAGCGGTAAAAGCGGTATTGACCAGAAGATGAAAATATTTGCCCTCCAGAAACTCATCGAAAGGGAGCTCCTCTTCCAGGAAGCAAAAAAGCTCAAGGTAAAGGTGGGAGAAAAAGAGATGGAGGATGTGCTGAAGAAGAGCATGGCGGGTTTTCCGTCAGAGGGACACTTCAAGGCCTCGTTAGTCATGTCCGGCATCACCCTGGACGAATATAAAAAACAGCTCATCTATGACATGACCGTAAACAAGGTAGCAGCCCGGAAGGTTGAATCCCTGAGGAAGGATACTACGCCCGAAGAAGTGAGAGCCTACTACGAGACGAATAAGAGCAGATTTGTAACACCTGAATTCGTAGAGATAAGCTACCTTTTCATCAAATGCAATCAATTTGCACCAGAAAAAGAAAAGAAAGAGGCTTTAGAAAAGGTTCAGAAGATTAAAAAGTCCAGAGAGGATTTTGCCGAGCTTGCAAAAAAATATTCAGAATTACCTAACGCCAGCCAGGGAGGCTACGTCGGTAAAGTGCGGAGAGGAGATCTCCATCCCTACCTTGAGATTGCCGCTTTTAAAACCCCGGTAAAACAGGTAAGTGAAGTGGCAAGAACTGAAGATGGTTTTTATCTCATCAAGGTCCATAAAAAAAGAGGAGGGGGAGACCTCCTGACGTTTGAAGAGGTAAAAGAGGACCTCAAGCAAGAGCTTGATAACCAGAGAGGGATTACAATCCTTGCGGATTACGTGGAGCAACTTAAAAAGAAGGCGAAGATTCAGATTGTAGATAAAACCCTGGAAGCACCGACGGCGTAACGCCTAAAATCTTTGCAGCATTTCACGTCGTCAGATGGAGTGTTTTGTTATTCGGTAGGGAAATCAGGGGACACCATACTAGTTTTTCTGTTTCCTTGGTCTGCCACCCCTTTGAGGCGCAAGGATTTTCCCAAGTTTCGTTTCCAGCTTCGCTAAAAACCTAATGCTGCCAAGCGGTCTCCCAGTCCGTTCGTGCTTCCGCAGGTCTTTGTATTCATCATCAGTCAGGCCACCTGACAGAAATCCTTTCCAGTCACCCACCAGATCCAGTAAGGGCTTG
>JAPLJA010000056.1 GCA_026388815.1 Pseudomonadota bacterium | reverse complement strand
TGCAGAAAATCCAGGAGTATCAGCTGCCTATGAAACTGGTGAATGTGGAGTGCCTCCAGGATGGAACAAAGATCGTCTTTTACTTTACTGCAGCCGCGCGGGTGGACTTCCGGACACTGGTAAAGGATATGGCATCCCACTTCAAGACCAGGATCGAGATGAAACAGATTGGTGCACGGAATGAAGCTAAGATGATCGGTGGAATCGGGATGTGCGGGAGAGGGCTCTGTTGTACCGCATTCTTGAAAGACTTTGTGCCGGTTACGGTCAAGATGGTGAAGAATCAGGTCATGGCCCTTGATCCCTCCAAGATCTCCGGTCTGTGCGGAAGACTCATGTGCTGTTTTGCCTACGAGCATGAAAATTATGAAGAGCTTAAGAAAAACATGCCCAAGGTGGGCAAAAAAGTGCAGACCGAATTTGGAACCGGAAAGGTGAAAAAACTGAATATCTTAGAGCGCATGCTTACAATAGAACTGGAGGATGGAACAGAGGTCGAGGCTAAAGTTGACGACCAGGCTGGAGAACCGGTGCTCAGGGTAATAAAAAAGATCGAGAAATGAAGATGGGAAAGAAGTTTTACATCACCACGCCGATTTATTATGTGAATGATATTCCCCATATCGGTCATGCCTATACTACCGTCGCTGCTGATGTTCTGGCCCGCTACCACAGACTGTCAGGGTTTGAGGTCTTTTTTTTAACCGGAACGGATGAGCACGGCAAGAAGGTAGAGAAGACCGCCCTTGAGAACGGAGAGAAACCCATTGAGCTGGCTGACCGGGTGGTCAAGAGGTTCCAGGATCTCTGGAAGCGGCTCACCATATCACATGATGACTTTATCCGGACTTCACAGGAGAGACACAGGAAAGCAGTTCAGAAATTCTTCCTTACCATACAGGAGCGGGGAGATATTTACTTGGGTGAATATGAAGACTGGTACTGCGTTCCCTGTGAAACTTTCTTAACAGAGAAGCAGCTTGTTGGTGGAAAGTGCCCTGATTGTTTCAGACCTACAGAGAGGGTCAAGGAGGAGAGTTATTTCTTTCGCCTGTCCAGATATCAGCAGAGGCTTCTCGACCACATCGCGTCTCACCCGGAATTCATCCAGCCCCTGACCCGGAGAAACGAGATTGTGAGTTTTGTGAAAGAAGGGCTGAGGGACATAAGCATCAGCCGGACGAGTTTCTCTTGGGGCATACCGGTACCTGGAAATGAGAAGCATGTCGTATACGTCTGGTTCGATGCGCTGGTCAATTATCTCACGGCAATCGGATATCCGGATGAGGAAAAGCGGTTGAATACGTTCTGGCCTGCTGTTCACCTGATGGGGAAGGACATCCTCCGCTTCCATGCAGTCTACTGGCCAACCTTCCTCATGTCTGCCGGACTTCCCCTCCCGGAAAAAATCTTTGCCCACGGCTGGTGGACGGTAGACGGCGAGAAGATGTCAAAGTCTCTGGGGAATGTCGTTAATCCCAACCAGATCATTGATCGCTATGGGACAGACGCCTTCCGGTATTTTCTCCTGCGGGAGGTACCCTTCGGGATCGATGGGGATTTTTCTCATAAGGCGCTGGTCAACCGCATTAACAGCGATCTGGCGAATGACCTGGGAAACCTCTTCAGCCGTTCGCTATCCATGGCAAACCGGTACTGGAGCGGCACCATCTGTAGGCCTGAAAGTCTTTCAGGAACCGATGAGGAGTTCGTCGCCACCGCCCTTCAGGTGGTGAAGGAAGTTGAACATGGTATGGAAGAGTTTGCTTTTCATCAGGT
>JAPLJA010000225.1 GCA_026388815.1 Pseudomonadota bacterium | reverse complement strand
ACTACTTGAGCAGATATAGTAAACGTTTGAGGTACATTTTACAATTGATTTTTGGCGGAGGGAGTAGGATTCGAACCCACGTTTCCTTGCGGAAAAGCGGTTTTCAAGACCGCCGCCTTAAGCCTCTCGGCCATCCCTCCACACAAAAACAGTTTCGAGTTCCGAGTTCCGGGTTTCGAGTTATTGTTTATTGCAAACGCATTCAGTAAAGCGTCATTGCGAGGAGTAAAACGACTAAGCAATCTCTTGTTTATAAGGTGAGATTGCCACGCTCCCGTTGGTCGCTCGCAATGACAATGTAATAACATTTAATACTTTTATTAGTTTAACTTCTCGCCTTAATTATTTCAATACCGTCCATGAAAGGCCGCAGTGCTTTCGGGACAATAACCGTTCCATCTTCCTGCTGATAATTTTCAAGGATCGCTACGAGCGTCCTTCCTACTGCCAGGCCTGAACCATTAAGAGTATGAACATATCTCATTTTTCCCGCCTCAGTCCGATACCGGATGTTCGCCCTCCGTGCCTGAAAGTCTTCAAAATTGCTGCAGGAAGAAATCTCCCGGTATACATTCTGACCTGGCAGCCACACCTCGATATCATACGTCTTGGAGGCAGAGAAACCCAGATCCGCAGTACAGAGACTTACCACCCGGTAGTGAATCTCAAGCTTTTTTAAAACCTCCTCGGCGTTGAGCAGCAGTTTTTCTAACTCCTCGTAAGAAGCTTCAGGGGTAGTAAATTTCACCAGCTCCACCTTGTTGAACTGGTGCTGGCGTATGAGACCACGCGTATCTTTCCCATACGAACCTGCCTCTTTTCTGAAACAGGGCGTGTAAGCAGTGTAGTAGAGGGGCAGATCCTTCTCCGAGAGGACCTCGTTTGCGTGGATATTGGTCACCGGAACTTCCGCTGTAGGTACAAGAAATAAATCCAGACTGGTCTTGAAGAGATCCTCTTCGAACTTGGGAAGCTGGCCTGTTCCGGTCATGCTCTCCCGATTCACGAGAAAAGGAGGCAACACCTCCACATATCCATGTTCCTTTGTGTGGAGATCAAGCATGAAGTTGATCAATGCCCTCTCCAGTCGCGCACCCAGTGCCCAGTAGAGGGTGAATCTCGCCCCCGTTATTTTCGCACCCCGTTCAAAATCCAGGATGCCGAGAGACTCACCGATATCCCAGTGCGGCTTGGGAGTAAAAGAGAACGTGGGTAATTCTCCCCACTTTCTGATTTCAGGATTGTCATCGCTGCATTTCCCTGCTGCCACTGTTTCGTGGGGTATATTCGGTATTACCAGAAGGATGGAGCGGAGCAACTGTTCTTTTGTTTCCAATCCTACTTCCAGTTCCTTTATCTTCTGAGAGACTTCTCTCATCGCTTTTATCTCTTCCGAGGCATTTTTCTTTTCTTTCTTCAACTGTGCGATCTGTTCTGACACTGCATTTCTCTCGCACCTCAACCTCTCCACTTCCCTGAGAATCTCCCGCCATTCCTCATCGGCCCTGACAAACTCGTCAAGATTTATTTCAAGACCCCGCTCATCCATCTTTTTTTTCACGAGATCAATATGTTCTCTGACAAACCTGAGATCCAGCATCTATTTTTTATTTAACCTGTAAAAATCGTTATGGTGAAAATTTCTAACATGTCCTTGGAATGCAGTCAACAGCTTTCTCACGGGCAGAGAATCAAAGCATGGTTTTCTTCTCTAATCGAGCAATTGCAGCGGTTCTATCTCAAACCACTTAAAAATACCTGTTTTTCTTGACATACTATATATTGTGTTTTATAAATCGAATCGACACTACATTTAGGAAAGAGAGAAAATTGGAACAAATAACCTATCTAACCTGTCTAAAAAGAAAAAACCGTCCAAGAATATATTTCAAGGTATGTGAAGAAAAGTGTAAACATGTTAAGAGCTGTCAGGAGTACGCTTCTTTTATGAATAAGCAGCATCCTGAACAAGACTATCCTGATAGCAACTACCAGCAGCCGGAATATAAGAGAAATGTGGCCTTTTAAATTCTTATTGATCTACAAGAGGCAGATTGAAATTGCAAGAGAAAGGGGGTGATTATTAATGGCTACAAAGAAAAAGGCTGCCAAAAAACCAGCAAAGAAGACCTCAAAAAAGTAATAAGCTGGCTTGACTGGTAGTGCAAGAAGATTGGGTAACCAAACCTCTTCTCCATAGAAGGTCTCCGGTTGACAGCGCGAGGCCTTCTATGGGGTGTGGTTCAAAAGCACGCATATAATAACAGATCTTTAAGCCTTTTTCAATACCCTGCATAAATTAATAATAATTATCTCCAGCCGCTGTAACATATGGAAAAATCAAATGATTCTCCTCTGGTGGTCCTTAAAAGTTACAGAAAAATAAAATATTACAATAAAGAATTATGGAGGCAGAAGGGCGCAGGTGCCATCGGGTGCATTGTTTTCGTCATCATTTTCCTTGTTGTACTGTATGCAATCTTTCAATTTTCTCGTCCCTATATTAAACGTTCGATGATGGGAAGCAAACTCAGCAATCTGGCCGAATGGACTGTAGAAAATCCCCACTATGATGATGAGTTTATCATCAAAGCCATCTTAAATGCTGCAAAGGAAGTTTCCCTTGACCTCAATCCGGAAAATATCTCGCTGGAAAGAACGCAGGAAGGCGTATCTATCTCGGTGTACTGGGAGGATGACATTAACCTTCCCGCCTATCACAAACACCTTGAGTTCGAAGTTGAAATAACGAAACAAGCCCCTCGGGAAAAAACTTCGGGATGAGGGGATGGTGTGCAGGTTGTCAATAACACTCATCACAATCAGGATCCCGGTCCTCTGGTCATAGACCAGTCCGATTTCACACAGATTTGTCCCCACCACATTCCTGATCTGGGGATACTCCCCTTCAGGAAGCAAGCGGATAAAATCCTTCCCCTGATAGAACTTCTGATACATCTTCACCACGGATTTATAATCCGCTCTCTTCTTCAGCCTGAGGTAGATGTTGGTCAGCATCCCATACTTGAACGATACGACGTGGGGGACAAAGGTAACCTGTATCCTCTCCCGTGCAATGTGTGTTAACTCCTGTTCCATCTCAGCAGCATGAGGATGACTGGCAACCCGGTACGGTAAAATATTCTCCATGGTGTACATTGCCAGGTTCCGCTCATTCGGCCTCAACCCCGCACCGGAAACACCGGAACAGGCATCAACAATAAGGGTCGTCCCGTCAACGACCTTTGCCTGAAAGAGCGGCGCTGCTCCCAGGAGAACACAGGTTGGATAACACCCGGGATTGGCAACCAGCTCAGCCTCTTTTATATCCCTGGCATGGATTTCGGGCAGACCATAGACTGCATCCCGCAAGAGCCTGGCATTCTTATGCTCAAACCCATACCACACCGGATAGAGTTCCGGATCATGCAAACGATAGTCAGCACTCAGGTCAATTACTTTCAATGCGCTCTTCATGCGTTTGGCAAGGGCAATCAATTCCCCTGTCTTTTTCCAGAACTCACCATGAGATTTGCAGAGAAAAACTACTTCACACTGCTCTACGATCTCATGGGGATTGTACGGCACAAGTTTTTTAGATATCGCCCCTCTCAGCTCCCGGTGGACATCTTCCACTTTTTTCCCTGTCTTCGTTTCAGAGACAAGGAGTACAATCTCCACGTGGCGGTGAAGTGCAAGCAACCTCAAGAGGACACTCGACAGGAGACTCGCCGCCCCTACAATACCTGCCCGAACTTTTTGCATCAGATTTCCCTCCTCCCTGTTACCTTTTCTTCGCAGGCATACCTGAAGCCGCTTACCTTTCTTTCATTCTTCTGAAAAAACGGTAGAAGTAATCAACTCCCGACCAGAGGGTAGCAACAAGCGCCAGCCATAAAAATACCTTACCCATCGCCTGAATATCGAGAGAAAAGTACTCATAGTGGAGAATGAGAAAAATAGTAGCTATAATCTGAAGGGTGGTCTTGATTTTTCCCAGCTGGGTGGATTCAATAACAATTCCATTCGTTGCCGCCATAAACCGCAAGGATGTCACAGTTAGCTCCCTTCCCACAATCAGCATCACGATCCAACTCTCCACTCTATCCAGGGAGATCAGCATGATGAGCGCGACTGCTACGAGCAGCTTGTCTGCTATCGGGTCAAGGTATTTCCCCAGGGTGGTTACCACATTTTTCCGGCGGGCCAGATAGCCATCGAGCCAGTCCGTAAAAGCAGCGATGGAGAAAAAGAGCGCTGCCAGCAGGCTGGAAAGACGGTTGGAAGAGAAGAGAAAAGACACCACTACCGGGATCAGACAGATCCGTAAAAGTGAAATAAGGTTAGGTGCGGTAAAAATTGCTTCTCTGTTCACAAGACGACAAGGAATAGAAACGGAACGTGATTCTTCAGCTTTCAATCCTGGGGAACAGCGGAGGTATCATCTGTATCCGTCCACCGGTTTTCAACCTCCCCCAGCTTTCCACTTCTTCTAAACTCCACGAGCTGACATTCTCATCTCCACCCAGTCCTTTCTTCATCTTCTCAGATGCTCCAGGCATGAAGGGAGAGATCAGGATGCACAGAAACCGCAATGATTCAAGGATATTGTACAAGACAGTGTTGAGTCTTTCCCTCTTGCTCTCATCTTTCGCAAGCATCCAGGGAGCGGTTTCATCAATGTACTTGTTGGTTCCTCCCACCAGTTTCCAGATGGAGGACAACACCTGATGAAAAGCAAACTCTTCCATACCATGTTCAACTTCCTTCACCACCTGAAGGGCCGTGGCGATGAACTCCTCATCGGTTCCTGAAAAACTTCCCGGCTTACAGATAGTGCCGTCCCAGTACCGGTTTGCCATGGATAGCGAACGGCTGCAGAGGTTTCCCAGGTCATTCGCCAGATCGCTGTTAATCCGGCTGACCAGCGCTTTATGGGAAAAATCCCCATCGATCCCGAAGGGTACCTCTCGCAGGAGAAAATACCGGAAGGCGTCTGCCCCGTAGCGATCAATGATCTGGTTGGGATCAACGACATTCCCCAGAGACTTGGACATCTTCTCGCCGTCCACGATGAGGTGCTCGCCGTGGACCCAGAAGCGCGCAAACTGCTGGCCGGTGGCGGCTTCGCTCTGGGCGATTTCGTTCTCGTGGTGGGGGAAGATGAGATCCACCGCGCCGGTGTGGATATCGAGGGTGGACCCCAGGAGGTCCATGGACATGGCGGAGCACTCGATGTGCCAGCCGGGCCGCCCCGGTCCCCACGGGCTGTCCCAGGAGGGTTCGTTGGGTTTGGCCGCCTTCCACAACG
>JAPLJA010000238.1 GCA_026388815.1 Pseudomonadota bacterium | reverse complement strand
TGATTCCACACAGCCTGTCCGGCACCCAGCGCAGAGGTAAGGTTTTGCTTCCCTGATGTGACTCTCGATCTCTCTGAGGACCGATTCCCTGAATCCTTCAAGCTCGCCCTCCCGCCAGTTATTGACGCCGTGCCTCCCGTCATCAACAAACATGGAGAAGACCGTGCTGGCTTTTTTCAGGCGGTGTTCCGGGTCGTTCACCAGTTGCGGCATCACCGTCTTGATCGATTCTATCAATTTTTCTTTCTGCGCCACCTCGATTCCCTTGCTTCCCATGACGGCTATCGCCTTCAGGTTCTTTGAGCCCATTACGGCTCCGACGCCGCATCGCGCAGCTGTCCGTGCAGCCGGGCCGTCGTGGATTACCGCGGCGAACCGGACAAGATTTTCACCGGCTGCACCAATGGCTGCAACGCTCACGTTGCCGCCGCACTCTTTCCGGAGAAGCTCTTCGGTTTCACAGGTGTCTTTTCCTTTAAGTAAGCTTGCATCCTCGATGGTGACGGTTTGATTCGTGATCTTCAGGTACACAGGCCGGTCTGCCTTGCCGGTTAGGACGATTCCGTCAAAACCTGCCTTTTTTAGCTCTCTCCCCCAGGTGCCGCCTGCATATGCCTCTCCCCACATGCCGGTAAGGGGGGATATGGCGGCAACGCAATGCCTCCCGCTCCATGGGACGATGGTGCCGGTGAGCGGTCCGGTCATGAAAACGAGGGAGTTGCCCTCATCCAGACCGTCTGTTTCCGGCCTTACCGCCTCGGAGATCACCTTGGACGCAAGACCCACGCCTCCGATATAGTCCTCGGCCAGCTTTTCTGAGAGAGGGGTTGATTCAATTTTTCTTCTGGTGAGATCGATCTTCAGGAATGTGCCGGTATAACCTCTGTATTTCATCATGGTTCACCCTGTAGTAGTTTTATGAAGTATCCTGAAAAGTACCTTATCATATGATGGCAGAGTTGGGAATATCATGAGATAAAATCACTGCGTTGCTCAGAGAAAAGTATCAAGCCGTTCATGGTGACTGAGGGGGATAAAAAGCATACCCGAAATCCTGAATAAAACGTTTGGTCGTTCTTACATAAAACGTTTGGCCCGTCTTCGGGAAATGTCTTTGATCCATCATATGGGCAAAAAAACCTACCCGCAGGGCGGGCCTTCGGTCTTATTTACCGCAAGAGCGGGCTTCGCGTTTATGCAGATGGGCATTTTTCAGCAACCTGTTAGGGTATGGTACGGTCCGATGCCATGACCAGACTCTCTTTCTTATATCGATATCCAAACTCAGGGTAAATAAAGGATCAAGCTGCGCTTTTTCGATAACCATTGAGAAAAAAGGAGGTGAGAGATATGGAAAAAGAGGTTAAGAAGCACAAGCCCGATGTGAAGATGAGGAAGCCCGACATTAAGGCGATGTCCATTGAGGAGAAGTATGAGAGGGCCCTTGATTTCTTCGAGATGGATCACATGATTAGCTACTACACCCACAAGAGGCTTGGAACAGTAAAGGAATGGGTGAATGACACCGTGGAAGTTTCTCGGTCCTGTGGTTCAAACGATAACGAAACTCGCCCCTAACCTGGCCCTCAGGAAGGTCTTCGATGCAGTTTTCAATCTGGATCAGCAGCATCACGACATCTCAGAGTTTGAGTATTCTGAGCCCAAGGATGGTGAGATCGTCGTCAGATGGAAGAACTGTGAGCGTCTCAGAAGGCATAAGAAGTGGATAAAGCAGCTCGGTTACGACTTTGACGACCGGGAGATTTGTGAAGTAGAAAAGATGCACCTCACCCATCCCAACCATCCGGGTTGCAGGATGGGATTCGTTCCCACTGAGATTGTCTGGGAAGAAGGAGGATGTTGCTGGACGTACAAAAAAGTATAGCGTATCCATTTTTCTTGGCACTTTAAAAAAAAGGGACAGCGGGGGTGTTGAAAAACTCTTATGAACGTCATTGCGAGAGACAAAGTCTCGAAGCAATCTCAGCGTTTGCCTCGTTGTTTCTAACCTTTTTAGATTGCTTCGTCGTCCGCCATGGCGGACTCCTCGCAAAGACAACAGAAGGCACTTTTTCAACAGCCCCACAGCGTTCTTTATTTCAGTGCAGGGAAAAGGTGCTGTCCGGTTTATAACAAAAAAGAGTATACCTGTATAACCTTGAACGGAGAGGAGGAGGAGAGAGATATGGCACATTTACCGACACCGAATAAGCCCGACATAAAGGAGATGCCCATTGAAGAGAAATGGGACAGGGTACATGATTTTTTCACCATGGATCACGCCATAAGCTACTATACCCACAAGAGGATGGGAACATTAAAGGAGTGGGTGTCTGATACCGTGGATGCCTATAGCGCTATGATGGGGAGATTCATGGGTCCCCTGGCAAGTCTCATGGGGGGAGTGGCAATGAAGATAGCCCCGAATATGGTCCTGAAACAGGCCATCAATGCAGTCCTGTTTTCAGATCAGATGATGCACGGCCCGGGAGAGTATGAAGTATCCGAGGCAAAGGACGGTGCCATAACCGTGAGATTCAAGAACTGCCTGCGTC
This sequence comes from Pseudomonadota bacterium, assembly GCA_026388815.1. Classification (GTDB taxonomy): domain Bacteria; phylum Desulfobacterota; class WTBG01; order JAPLJA01; family JAPLJA01; genus JAPLJA01. The sequence continues at coordinate 9,642 of JAPLJA010000238.1, read as the reverse complement.
TCAAGAAACAGAATGAAATTGTAAAGAAATGCAACCTCCCCTTTGAAGGGCGGGAGATCTGCGAAGTGGAAAAGATGCACCTCACCCACCCCAATCACCCCACGACGAAGATGGGAATCGTTCCCACCGATATCACCTGGGAAGAGGGCGGGTGCGTATGGACGTTTAAGAAAGTGTAATGAGATGAGTTTTTAAGCAACAGGAAGGGACGGCACCCCTTTGTGCGGGGAAGAGGTGCTGCCCCGTTACACTGGAGATGAGGAATGGATGTATGAAGAAGAACCAGGAATATGCAAAGCGGCTGAAAGAGATGGGAGGATACGAAAGAAAGATCATTGCTTTTAAACTCTGTGACGAGGTGCCGAAGAGTGCTGGGCTATATGGAGATGATGTCTCTTTCCACTGTGCTATCGCCGCAGAAATATGGGAAGAAGGACGGAACCCCTTTTATATTTCCAATAAGAATATTCTCTGCGGCGGAGCTGTCTATTCGGGGCTTGGGAACAGGAGGATCACGAAAGAAGAATTTGACGGTGGCATGTCACAGACAATAGGAACCGGTAGAGGGTATGCGACCCGTGAGAATTTCCGCCGGGTGAATCAGCAGATACCCCACCAGTTCATACACCATAAATACCAGGTTATCGGAGCGCTGGAGGATGTCGAAGACCCTGATGTGGTCATGGTTGTTGCTGATGCATACAGAGTTATGCGGTTGTGCAAGGCCTATACTTGGAAAACAGGGGAACTGGTCCAGGGCCTGTCGGGAACAGCCTGGTGCACGAGCATCTTCCCGCAGGTGTACCGGACGAAAACAATGGCATTTACCATGGGAGATGAGCAGTCCCGATGTCTCATGAACCTTGACCCATGCGAGATGTACTGCTTGATTCATTATGAGCTGTTGCCACTCATTCTTGAAAATCTGGAGAATATCCAGACCGGACTTGCAACATAGCTGACGAAAAGGGGAGAACATGATGCCTTATTTTATAACGGACAACTGCATTATGTGTGGCACGTGCTGGGAGATCTGCCCGACAAAATCTATAGAGGAATTTGAATGGTACTATAAAATTTCTGATACCTGTGTGGAGTGCGGGGCGTGTGCCCGTGTGTGTCCCAATACTGCAATAACAACAAGAAGATAATATTCGGGGAGGGTGCAAGCGCTGCAAAAGCAAGTTCTTATCAGTTCTTATGAGAGGTCGACGTGACAAACGATGAAGGCATCAAAGGCAAAGGGAGACATCTACTTATTGATAAAAAGAAGTGTCAGGGGTGTATGACATGTATGCTTGCCTGCTCATTGGTTCATGAAGGAAAAGAAAACCTCTCTCTGTCCAGAATACAGGTTATTCAAAGCTCTTTTGAGAAGTATCCACGCGATATAGAGACACGATATGTGGAGTCCTGCGATCTGTGCGCCGAGACTCCATTTTGGGATGAACAAGGGGGAGTCGATGGGAAACAGGCGTGCGTGGAGGCTTGTCCTTTAGGGGCAGTGCGACTTTCCACAGAGATTTCCACGAATCTTGAGAAGGGCGAAGGCGAAGTCAACTTCCGGGGAGAAGGCTGGAAAAAGATTGGATACCCGATCGACTGACTGGTGCTGTGTATGAACGGATTTGTTGGAAAGATATTACGAGTTGATCTCACGACAAAGTCAATTACTACCATCGATACCCAAAAGTACGAACAATGGGGCGGCGGTCACGGAATTGGGTCGGCCCTCTTTTGGGACCTTGTAAAGGACAAAAGGATAGACGGGTTTGATGCAAAAAATGTGGTCACCATTATGACGTCTCCCCTTTCGGGAACCCTGGTCCCAGGGTCTGCCGCCAGAACAGAAATTCAAGGTATCGGGGTACAGTCTTCCCCTGTCGGATGGTTTACGAGAAGCAACTTCGGGGGAAGGTTTAGCCCGATGCTGAAGTTTGCCGGATGGGATGGAATAGTCATTGAAGGCAGTGCAGATAGTCCTCTCTGGCTCGATATTAGAGACGATGATGTGCAGCTTCGGGACGCACGCGCTTTGTGGGGAAAAGATACCTGGGAAACCCAACAACAGATTTGGAATGAGGTTGGCAAGGATAAAAGGTACGGTGGATGGAAAAACTCATCGGATGACCAAAGCCAATCTACACAGAGACCGGCCGTGATCGCCATTGGTCAGGCAGGAGAAAATCTCTGCAGAGTGGCCAGCCTGGTTCATGATGCTGGACATGGATCCGGCCAGGGTGGCTTCGGTGCGGTATGGGGCTCTAAAAAATTAAAGGCAATGAGCGTCATAGGAACCGGCAGTATCAATATTGCAAATCCCAAAAAGTTAATAGAAGCTCGTTTATGGGCAAAAAAGAGCTACTCTTTTAATGTCGATGATCCGGAGCATGTAAAGGAGCTTAACAGTTCAACTTTTAACCTTGGATTCGGAGCCCCCGCCCTACCGGGAAGTCTTTGGCACCGTCCCAAAGAGTCGAGGCCCCATGCGTGTATCGGCTGTCACTCAAGCTGTCGTTCGCGACACGGCACAGGCCTTGGAAACGAATCCACGTGTGCAACCTCGCTTATGTACGCTCCGCTGGATCTCCGACGTCATAGCGGCAAAGTGACAAGGACGATTTTTTCGCTGCTTGACCGCTTCGGTCAAATAGGTGCAGCGTTTGGCCTCGCCCTCGTGATCGGCAAACAGAGCCCTGCTGCGTACATTGCTTCCGATCTGACCCAGAAATACGGGATAAACTCTGTGGAATTAATGTTGGGGCTTCAGTATTTAAGGGACCTCTACAAAAAGGGGATTATCGGTCCGGGCAAAGAGATAGAGTGCGATCTTCCCTTTGACGAAATAGGAAGTATGGACTTTGCAAACAAAATAACAAAGATGATTGCCTATCGAGAGGGCATCGGCGATGACATGGCCGAAGGATTCTACCGGGCGGCAAAAAGGTGGGGAAGGCTGGAGGAAGACATTCATACAGGCCTGCTCCGCTATCCCTGCTGGGGGCTGCCCGATCATTACGATGCGAGGGCCCATCTCGAATGGGGCTATGGTTCCATACTGGGCGACAGGGACATCAATGAACATGACTTCATATTCCCTCTGCATCTTATACCCTGCCTTGCAAAATGGCAGAAAAAAACCCCGCCCTTTTCCGCACAAGAGGTAGTTGAGATAATCTCCGAAAAGCTCATGCCTTATGAAGGGGATCCCCTGATGCTCGATTTCAGCACAGAAAACATGTATTCGCAGCACATAGTCAAGCTCGTTGCATGGCACAGGCACTACAGCCGATTTTGGAAACAGTCCGCCCTTTATTGCAACTATCTCTTTGCCGACTTTTGCAATCCCCGCGCTAAGGACAAAAAAGGGCTGACCGGTGAGGGAGAACCAAAATTCTATAATGCGGTGACCGGCAAGAACATGACCTTTGCGGATGGCATGGAGCTTGGCAGAAAGATATGGAATCTCGACAACGCCATCTGGACGCTCCAGGGGCGACACCGGGATATGGTGCGCTTTGCTCCATACATTTATGAAGTGCCCTTTAAAGGTGTCGGATCGCTCAGTAAATACTTTCTGCCGGCAAAGAAAAACGGCACATGGGAATATCGTGCCCTCAAGGCGAGACATCACGATAAGGAAAAGTTTGAAGCATGGAAAACTGCCTACTATCAATTCGAAGGCTGGGATCCCAGGACGGGGTGGCCCACGAGAAAAACACTGGCTTCCTTAGATATGGGGCAGGTTGCAGACGAACTCCAGAAAAACGGCAGGCTTGGAAGCGATGAGGAAGAGGGGGAAGCTGATGCCCCGCTTGGCCACCTTTAAAAGGGGGTGCAGGAGACACACATGACAATGGAGGGGAAGACACTTCTGATTACCGGTGCTGATGGAGGTATCGGCAGTGAAACAACCAAGGGCATTGCCAAAATGGGTGCCACCATTATCATGGCCTGTCTTGATCTGAACGATGCCAAACCGGTTTACGAGAATATTAAACAGGAAAGCGGCAATGAGAGGATAGAGATGATGCAGGTGGACCTTGCTTCCCTTAGCTCCATTCGCCAATTCGCCACGCACTTTTCCCAGAAGTACCAGCAGTTGAACGTGTTAATCAATAATGCCGGTGTCTTTCGCTGGAAACGGGAAGAAACCCTGGAGGGATTTGAAAGAACCATCGGGATTAATCTTCTGGGACATTTCCTCCTTACCCACTTATTGTTACCGATCCTCAAGCAGACACCGGGAGCCCGCATCCTCAATGTGTCATCAAATGCCTATTTTCAGGGAAAAATTGATTTACATGATCTCCATTTAAAAAAGAAATATGCGGGTGTAAAAGCCTATGACTCCTCCAAGCTTGCTATCGTGTTCTTCAACCAGGAATTGGCAGAACGTTTACAAGGCACAGGTGTCACGGTGAACGCCTTACATCCGGGTCACGCTGCCACCAATATATGGAACATGTGGCCAGGAACATGGTATCAGACGCTGCTCTTTAAAATTTTGAAAATGCTCATGAAACCCACAGTGGAAGCCGCCCAGAACAGCATTTATTTAGCCAGCTCTGATGAGGTAAAAGGCATCACCGGGAAATTTTTTGATAATAAGAAAATGAAGGAAGTGGTCCCAAAGTGTAAAAATATCCAATTGCAGAAAGGTTTGTGGGCGTTAAGCGAAAAGTTAACCGGGCTCGCTTAATGCGATTTAAAAAAACTTTATAGGAGAGAGATTATGGAAAGATTTGCTGAATTTTGTATCAGGAGGAGAATGTTAGTTCTCGGTATCATCCTGCTCATAACCCTGTTCTTTGCCTATCAAGTTACCCACCTTAAGGTTACCACGGTTTTTAATGACCTTCTGCCCCAGGGACACGAATACATCAAGGTCCACAATAAGTTTCGCCATCTCTTCGGCGGGGCAAATTACATCACCATTGTGGTCCAGGTAAAAAAGGGAGACATCTTTAATAGGACCACCCTTGAAAAGATCAGGTACATCTCAGAAGAACTCTACAAGGTCCCGGCAGTTGACAGGTTTAAAATACTCTCTATGGCTGTGAAAAAGATGAAGAAGATAATATTGGATGCGCAAGGGTTTCGGGTTGTTCCGGTAATGCTGGAGATACCCAAGACCGAGGAGGAAATGGCGAAATTTAAGCTCACCATCTATGGCAATGAGATGTGCTACGGGCCGTTTATTTCCTTTGACGGCAAGAAGGCGATGATTAGCGCTGACTTCTTTGATGAAGAGATTGACTACCAGGTGGTCTTCAAAGAACTCCAGCGGATCCGGCAAGCGACTGAGGACGAGAACAACATCGTAGCCATAGCCGGAGAACCCATCCACTATGGTTACGTAAGGGAGAGTGTGCAGAGGGTTAACCTCATCCTGGTGGGCACGGTTCTTATCATCCTGGTTGTCCTCTACCTCTACTTCAGGTCTAAGCGAGGGGTGATCGTCCCGATGGTGACTGCGGCGGTGAGCGGTATCTGGGGGCTGGGCTTCATGTCTCTGGTTGGTTATAACCTTGATCCTCTCGTCCTGGTACTACCATTCTTGATCGCTCTCATGACTGCGCGGCACTCCATGCAGCTCTGTGCCCGTTTCCTTGAGGAATACAGTTCAGGCAAGAACATACAGGAGTCATCCCAGATCATCATCTCATCCATGTTCATCCCCGGGTTAACCTCGATCATCACTGACTGCCTGGGCATTGCTCTGGTGGCGGTTGCCCCGATTCCTATTCTCCAGAAGATTGCAATCTCCTGTGCCTTCTGGTCAATTGCCACCACGGTCCTTGCCTTAATCCTTACCCCCCTTATCCTCTCCTACATCCCCGGGTCCAGGAGGCTTGCCGCACAATTAGAAGCAATCGAGAAGCAAAGGAAGAAACTCTCGCTCTGGGACAGGGTTCTTCCCAGGCTGGGGAGATGGATCGTAGGAAGCGGGAAGTGGGTGGTGGTTGTGGTCAGCGTCCTCCTTACCATCTGGGGGGCAATCTATTCAGAGAAGTTAGTTGTGGGAGACATGATGCCGGGATCAACCCTGCTCTGGCCATTTCACCGGTATAATATTGACTCCTTACGGATCAGCTTTGCTATGCCTGTGCTCTGTTCCCTCTATGTATTGATTGAAGGAGATAAGGAATTATCAATAGCCAATGCCGATGTCTTGAGAGATGTTTACAGGTTTGAGAGATTTATGAGAAATGCCTTTATCGAAACAGGGAGGGTGATATTTACTCAATCCATTGTTTCTATCCTCCCTGCAATGCACTACATTAATAAAGAGGGAAACCCCAACTGGTATTTCTTCCCGACCTCCGATGGAGAGCTTTTGTTTAATTATCGATGGATGTTTAACGACACAGAGCCGGGGGATATTGACAAGTTTATTGATACCAAAGAGCAGTGCACGAACATTGTTATCTTCTGCCGCGACAAGACCGGTGAAACGATACGGCTGGTTATGGAAAAGGTTAGGGAATACATCAATAACTACTCTCACCTGGGGAAAGGTGTAACCGTAAAAAGTGGATTGGGGGAGCCAGCACATGTTTCCTACCGGCTGGCCGGAGGTGCGATTGGAGTTCAGGCAGCAGTGAATGAGGTGATAAACCAATCTCAGATATGGAATCTGGTGTTAGCATTGGGCGGTGTCTTCCTCTGCGTGATGATTCAATACCGTTCCATCGCAGCGGGATTGATTTTGACCATCCCCCTGTGTATTTCCAATCTCATAGCCTTTGCATTAGTGAATACGTTAAAGAGTAACGGCAAGTCAATCGTGATGATTGCCACTACCCTGACAATCGGTCTTATCTTCTGGGTCTTCTCCACTCTGAAGTTTCAGGCGCAGATGGGTGCTTTGCTCGCAGTACTGCTCTTTTTGAACATGTGCGGGGCTCTGTTCCTGGTCCCCAGTCTGTTGGCTATTTTCAAACCAAAGTTTATCAGGAGGGTGTGAAGGTTTTCATCGGAGAAGATCTGGTAGAAGGCAGGGAGGAGAAAACCCGTGGGTATGGATGAGCTGATCATAAAGCTACGGCATATTGGCTATATTGTGAAGGATATGGATAAGTCGGTTGCGACTTTCAAGAAGCTGTTCGACCTGAAGGATGAGGACATCCGGATGTTGACCGCAGACGATACCGGAGGTGCAGGTGCATTTGCATTCATACCGGTGGGCGGAACAGAACTGGAATTGATCCAGCCGATATCTGATTACTTCAAGGAAATGACAGGAGATCCGCCTGAAGGGATAAACCACATTGCATTCTTAGTGAAGGATGTTGAAAAGGCTGTCCAGGTTATGGAAGAAAAAGGGGTGCACCTGGGCTACATTACGAAGGACGGCATTTTCGATACCGGGGGCATCAAGCTTGCCTACCTCGATCCCAGGGACACCGGCGGTATTCTCATTGAGCTGGTTGAATCAAAAGAGTGAATAAATAGTATCAAGTGCTTACCTGGAAGAACCACATTCAGCATTTGGGTTCAGGGTGTATGAGTAATACGTCTGAACTCTCATTCAAACTTCAGAGCATATTTTTCACCATAGGGGTACTCCTGGGAGGAGCCGTTTTCCCTTTCAGAAAACAGATGTCTATGTCTGATTTTCAGGCATTCATCCTCCCGTATATCGTAATTTTTCTCTCCTTCATCGTTCTATTTTTTCAGATTGTTAAATTCAATATAACTCGAGGGCTTTTCACTTTTCTCGATAGAATCACCATAAAAAATCTTATCTGCGTCGTTTCGATTCTCTTTGTACTTCTGACATTTGGTATCATGCTTTTTCAAAATAAGAAATTCTCTTCTTACGGATATTGTCTCAACGTCCCGGTTGTATGTGGAGGGTTCTCTCTCGTCGTGGCATGGCTGCTCATATCTTTTTCCAGTAAAATCAAGACACCCGCCTTATTTGCAACCATAACGATTGCTTATGTTCTCACCACCTTGATGAGCATTGCCTATTTTCCCCTCCACCCCGAGAGGTCTGATATGCTCCCATTGATAGAGGCAGCAGGGAGAAGGTTCTTAGATGGCGAATCGCCTTATTCGTTATATTCCCTCCCCCACACCCTGCCCTTAACGTATCTTCCTGGTATGTGGCTCTCTTATGTGCCTGCAGTTATAGCGGATATAGATCTCAGATTGATAAATCTGTTTTGCATCGTACTTTCGATGATATTGATTTACCGGTCTGCAGAAAAAAACTGCAGGGAAAATACCATACTATTACTGGCGATATTTTTGCTCAATCCTTGGTTTCAATTCAGACATGAAATATATCTCGGTGTATATATCCTCCCCTTAGTAGTAACCTCCTGTCTCTTGATAAGGAATAAACCTCTCTTATCCTCTGTCTTTTTCTCTTGGACCATGTCAGTATACCAATTGAGCTGGATTATCTACCCACTGTTTCTTATATACGTGAAAAGAAACTATGGAATGGTGTACGTGGTACGGTCTCTCTTGATCACGCTCTTGATGGCAGCTTTCGTAATTTTTCCGTTTTTCCTCTGGTCACCTGAATATTTTGTTCGTGGGATTTTCTTGCACTGGAAGGATGCAATGAGTCTGGAAGCCCCCAATTTTACCTTTTGGATTTTGAAAATAGTTCCATTAAATTCCCTCGTACTCGTTCAAGGCATTCTGTTGCTTGTCATATTTTCCATGGCATTAAAGAAAATGAAAGGGCTCACCGGGTACTTTCAATGGTGTACTTTTACTCTCTTTCTCTTCATAACCACAAATAAATTAATATGGCATTACTTTTTTTTCATACTCTTTTTGTACATGATATTCTTTGATGTGGCATTTTTCAGCGAGAGAAGAAGGGGTATACTATCCTCTCAAGAAGAACAGTATTCTCGTTGGGCTGTTTGAATCAAGAGCTGAGGAAATAGAGATAGTGAAAGGTAACGATCATTCGATGCGCGGAGAAAGGAGTGATCTGATGGAATGGGAAAAAGAGGCAGAGGAACGGCATGAACTGATGCCAATTCCTCCCAATGTATCAACCTTTGCCCGGAAACAGGCAGAAAAATGTGCCCGGAACAAGGGGGCGCAGAGAGTAACCGTGAAAGAAGTGCTGGAAGCGGAAGAGGCGTATGCAGATTTCTTCGGAAGGGAAAAGACCCAGGAGATGAGAAATGCCTTTGAAGGGAAGGAACCTGTCCCCCAGATGGTTGAAGAACTCTTCTTTGAATCCTCGGGTATGCTCTACAACATCCAGGTCTGCCCGGTTAAATACGGCTCCCAGGGCAAAGAGGTGACCGATGGTATTGTATCAATTTACCGGGAGGTGAAGAATATCTTCGAGAAAGAAAATGTAGAGCAGATCATATCTGACCTTTCTCGCATTCCGCTCTGTGAATCAAGTTGCTTCAATGTGGTTATTACGGGTTGTTCCAACTGCTGCGAGCCCCCTTTTTTTAAAGACCTCGGTATCATAGGCCAGCATATCCCCGAGGTGAGCGGCGTCGAATGCCTTCAGTGCAAGAAATGCCTGAGCGTGTGCATTGAAGATGCCATTACCCTGAGAGATGACGGGCCGGTTATCAACCGGGAGCGGTGTATCAACTGTGAGTTCTGCGCCAAAACCTGTCCGGCTGAGAAGATTGTGGTCGGAAA
>JAPLJA010000097.1 GCA_026388815.1 Pseudomonadota bacterium | reverse complement strand
ATGAAGATTGCACGGTGGAAAGATTATCATGAAAAATTTATTATCGAGGAAATACCCGAACCTGAAGTAAAGAGAGGAGAGATTCTCATCCGGGTGAAGTCCTGCGGGGTTTCTGGGACCGACGTCTACCGTTACGATGACAGGCATACCATTGATATAAAACTCTTCGAGAAAGGTGAAACTCCCGGCCACGAGGTCGCGGGGGTAGTGGAGGAGGTGGGGAAAGGATCGACCTTGAAGCCCGGCAGCAGGGTTGTGGTTCAGCCCTTCTGGGGTTGCGGCACGTGCAGTTTCTGCAGGGAAGGTTTTGAAAATCGGTGCCGTCACATCCAGGCACTGGGCTTTCACATACCAGGAGGCCTTGCTGAGTACATCAAGGTGCCTGGGCACGTAGCATTAAAAATCCCTCTGGAAATCTCTTTTGATGAAGCGACACTGGTCCACCATATAGCGGTTGTCTATTATGCCCTCCTTAATACGGGTATCAAAATTACTCCCCGCATAACTGGGGCAGTTTTCGGGATAGGCAACCTCGGGCTGCTTCTCATCCAGCTCTTACAGTACCTGGGAATGAAAAAGATCTTCATGGTAGATGTCAACGAGTCAAGGCTCACCCTGGCTGAGACCCTTGTTAAGGGAAGATATATCAATCCAAAGGTCATGGGAGATCCCGTATCGAACATCTTAAAGGAGACCGGGGGAGTGGGTGTTGATTTCTCTGTCGATACAGCAGGTGGAAATACTCCCACCTTGGAGCAGGGGATCAGGGTTTTAAAGAAGGGGGGAGTTTTTGTCGGGGTTGGGGTGAGGGATAATAAGGATACAGTAAACTTTATGACCCTCATGGCAAAGGAGATACGGGTCCAGGGAAATGCAGCGCATACGTTACGGGAGATGAGGAAATCGCTGAAGGCAATGCAGGCCGGCGGCGTTAGGGTAAAAAAGTTTATCACCCATACCTTTCCTCTGGAGAAGGTAAACGAAGCCTTTGAGGTGCGGTTACGGGATGAAAAAGCAATCTCGGTGATGGTTAATCCGTAGGAATAAACCTCATCTTACTCTTCATCCGCACCGACGAGTTCCCACAGCCTGGTCTGAATATCGTCAAGCGCCTCGCATAATTTTTTGAATTCAGAAAGCTCCCCTCTCTCTTCGAGAACCTGGTTCAGGTGAGAGCAATTAACCTTTACGCAGGGAAGAGGCCGCATGTCCTCGGGAAGTGAGCAACCAGCCTGACTAAGAAAGGAGCAGTTCCGCCATTCGCCGGGTGATGCCTTGAGAGCTTCGGGGAAATCGTAGAGCATCCGGTAGGCAAAATAATCTAAAGAGGTAAACCACCCGTCACAGGGTATCCCGATGCAGCATGAAGTGCTGCACTCAGCGCACACAGGTATATTCCTGAGAATCTTTCTTATGCTTTGCTGGTGGCCTGATATTTCTCGTCCAAGCAATGCCAGCTCGGAAAGGTTCTGGGGATATTTCCTTCTATACTGCTGAAACCTTTCTTCGAGCAGCTCTATTCCCATGCCGGAATGTTTTCTCTTGATGGAAATCGCTTTTTGAGGAGGGAGTACATCCTAAGGGTGGTTGGTGTAACAAGATGTTTGGATCTGGTAGTTTTTGCTCTATTCTCTCACCGGTTATCTGCACTGCAGATCAGTTCGGGTACCTCTTCAGTTCAGGCAGGCGAAGTGGCTAAGCCGTCTTCATCGACTACTACTTCAAAATAATTCTTCGCATATTTCACGATATCGCCCCATTCACTCTTCAGATAGTCAATGCATACCAGTTTGATCCTTTTACTATACACTCTCAGCTTCTTAAAAAACAGGAGAAGAGCCTTCCGGTCAATGATGGTTAGCCAGCGGAAGTTGATCACCAGGTTGCCCTGGTTCTTTGCTAAATAGCCTTCAATTCTTTTCGTTAATTTGGCAGCTGTTATCCGGTCAAAGACACCGTGGAGATCCACCACGAGGGGATGATGGGCAGCTGCCTGGGGCCGCAGCTTTATCTTCAAGATGCCCTCTCCCCGCAGTTCTCCAGGTATCAGGGCATACTGAGACATCCGGTACTCAGTGCGGCCGAGCGTGGGCTGAGGATAGCTCCCATACCTGAGCCTGAGTTTTGACGCAAAAGCCAGCGCAGGCACAATCATGGCCTTTACGGTATTCTGAAAGCCGCCCCTGCCTGCCTGATTGATTATGGAGTGCTCAATGGTTTTGATCTTTTCAGCCACCTCTTGGGTCGGGGCATAACGCGCAGCAACAGGGAACAGCGGTAATGCTTGACGGCAGCTTTCCCGGTATTGTTCTGCCCGCTTCCTGAGCAGAGAATCGGTTGAATCTTTGAACTTGAGATACCCTGACAACTGTCTTTCCACAAACCGTACGGCTGATGGGCCGAGCCGCTTAAATTCCTCTTCGTAGACATCAAGGATCAACTGCTCCATCTCCTCCTTGCTGATGTGGGGGTGACGGAAAAGGAGGTGGAATCCGTCATAGTGGGGATAGGGGACGTCGAGGATCCGCCCCTCTTTCTGCAGTCTTTCAAAAAGCGGGGTATTGCAGGTCGGACCAAGAATAAGAAACTGGCTCAGGGTAGGCCTCATGGATATGAGATATTCAAAATCATCCCATACTTTTTCGACCGTATGAAAGTCATGGCCAATGATCAGGGAAGCGAGGGTATTGATACCGTGCGCATGGAGGGTATCAAAAATCTTTTTCACATCCAGCCCTTTTAATTTAGCATAGGGTGCCTCCCTTGATTCCACTCCGATCCAGAGCGATTCGATCCCCATTCTGACCAAGTCCTCGGGATTCCACTGTGATATGGAGCGTGCGCTTGCAAAACAGGAAATGGGGACAGGGTCTTCCCGGTCGGTCATGACACAATCAAGATATTCCTGGGCCCGCTTCTTCTGCTGGAGGAAGTCTTCCTCGATAATGCCGATGGGGAGCTTTGCATTACCAAGGGTCTTATGCACCCGTTTTATTTCCCGGTAAATGTCCTCACCGGTCCTGAGCAATGGAATGTGCTTTCTCCCGTGGAAATGTGAGGTGGCACAGAATTCACACCCGTGCGGACAGCCAAGGCCGGCCAGGATAACCGCCCCTTTCAGTGCCGGGAACCCGAGAATTTTTCCCGAGGTAGAATAGACTACATGCCGCGGTGGTGAATCATCGTGAACTTCTTCCAGAAGCCGCCGCATAAAAGCAACACCTTCTTCACGGCAGACATAGTCACCATATGCCTCGCATTCAGGGAGCACGGTTCCATATCCTCCCAGGATTATTTTTGCCTGGGGGGAAAATTCTCTGACCGCCTGGACCATCTTTTTAGCCTTTTCAAACGTAGCGATAACAAAACTGATCCCGACGTAGTCATATCCTTTTTTTAACTCACGGATAAATTGTCTCATGGTTGGATACTGGAGCACCGTCGATGGGGTTTTTATGTTCATGGCAATAAATTCCAGTCCGTATGATATATACGTTGATCGAATGCTGAAAATTCCCTGAGACCGTGTAACCTGAGCGTGGAAAAGCTCAGGCATAACATGCTCAGTACAGTCGTCTGAATTTATCCCGAAGGGGCTGCACACCGTTGTTAAAAGTACTTTTTTCAATTAATTCTCCTTCCTTCTTTGCCGGGGAAAGATAGGATCGGAATACTCACGTTCATGAACTGTTTTCATTTCGATCATGCCGCGGTAAGCAGCAAGGATCGGCTTGAAAAATCGTTTACCCTCGCCATGGTCGACCAGCGAGATTGCCTTGCCACGATTACCGGCGCGGGCAGTGCGTCCCACCCGGTGCGTGTATGAATCAATATCCCGCGGAATATCATAGTTGTATACATGGGTGATGTCGTCAATGTGCAGACCTCGTGCAGCGACATCGGTCGCGACAAGAACGTTGAATGCCTTATGGCGGAAATCGGTGGTCACGCGATCCCGCTGTGTCTGTGTCATTCCGCCGTTCAGGCATCGGGCCAGGATGCCTTTATGGCTTAACTGTCTGGCAATGGTTTCAGTTTTGTTCTTGCGGTTACAGAACACCAGAGAGATATTCTTTTCCCTGCTCAGGAGGCTGATCAGGAGCTGGAGCTTTTGCTCAGGGCTGGTCTGGTAATAGGCCTGGCGCAGAAATTCAGGTTTTACGTTTGGTGCTAACTGCAGGCGCTTCGGGGTGCGGAGGTACTTCTGGCTCAGGCGGACAACCTCCTCTGCAATTGTTGCGCTGAACAGGAGCGTTTGCCGCTGGCGGGGTGTATGCCGGATGATCTTTTCGATATCATCGATAAAACCCATATCAAGCATTCTGTCCGCTTCATCTATTACTAGATACTGTATGGTGTCCAGACATAAAGCGCCGCGCATCAGCAGGTCGATCAGACGCCCGGGGGTTCCAATAACAATATTGGTACGTTTGAGCTTCCGAATCTGTTCATTGATTGGTGCCCCGCCGTAAACCGGCGTTATGCCCAGATGATTATTATGGGAAAATTTGACGAACTCAGCTGCTATCTGCTGGGCCAGCTCGCGGGTCGGTACAATCACGAGTGCTTTCAATCCATCACGGGGCTTGGTCCGCTCAATGAGTGGAATCGCAAAGCTCAAGGTCTTACCGGAGCCGGTTTCTGACTGAGCTATGACATCCTGTCCTCCAAATATCGCTGGTATTATTTCTCGCTGCACTGGTGTTGCAGTGGTTATGTTGTGCCTGCCTAAGAGCCCAACCATTGCTGTGGTGAGCTGCAGGGATTCTGAATTCATGTATCTCTCCTTTTGCATATACCCAGAAGTTTAATTCTTTCTGTGGCATGATGTTTTCATTTCTTTGTTATTATCAGATAAATAAAAGCCCAATCTGTCGCTCAGCAGATTGGGACTTTCCGTTGTGTTTGTGTGGCTACACCTTACTGACGTTTATAGCCTGAAGCCCTTTGGGGCCTTGCTGGACTTCAAAGGCAACCTGGTCGCCCACGCTAAGATTTTTGTGGCCGGCACCGGAGATACCTGAGTGGTGGACAAACACATCCTCGCCATCAGGGCGTTGGATGAAGCCAAACCCTTTTGCTTCGTTAAACCATTTCACTGTTCCGTTTTCCATTGATAAAATCCTTTCTGAGGTGTTTAGTCATCCGCTCCTTGCGGATTCAACTAGTAGGCTGCCGAAAAACGCCCATCTGCATAAACGCGAAGCCCGCTCTTGCGGTAAATTCTATCGTAAGAACGACCAAACGTTTTATTCAGGATTTCGGGCGCCTTGCATCTAGACATTTTTGATCAGCCTTGTAAAAGTTGCTTTTTAAGCAACCTGTTAGTGTACATCCTGTATGAAGTGTCTTTAAATGCAAAAATCGCAACCATGGTTTGAGCGAAACACCATGGTTGCGATTCGTGTTGTTCTCGTACTGCTTTTTATTATATAACGTTAACGTAACGAGCCCAGAGTCCTGGATTTAAAAACTCAACAACGGTGTACGGTTCTACTGAAGATAGAAAATAGCACAGTTATTTATCAATAGCAAGAGCTATTGCTTTTTTATTTATGAACAATACTCCAGGAGCAACCGGAAGCCTTATAAAAAGAAAGTACTTTTATATCATCCTTCCGACGTTTGCCGGATCCGTCATCGCCTATCTCGACCGGATCAATATTGCCTATGCCGCCCTGACCATGAATGAGGACCTCGGCTTTTCGGCCCAGATTTTCGGCATGGGGGCCGGTATCTTTTTCTTCGGCTATGTGCTCTTTGAAGTTCCGGGTGCGCTCATTGCGGAACGATGGAGTCCCCGCATCTGGATCGCCCGCATCATGATCACCTGGGGCATAATCTCGTGCTTCATGGCATTCATTCAGAATGCCTGGCAGTTTTACCTGGTCAGGTTCCTGCTGGGAGCCGCGGAAGCCAGCTTCTATCCGGTGGTGTATGCAAGCATTATCCCACGCTGGTTTACCCCTGAGGAACGGCCCAGGGCAATTGCCCTCATGCTCGCTTCACTCCAGGTTTCAGCCATTATCGGTTCACCCCTGGCCGGGTGGCTTCTCGGGGTTCACTGGTTTGCTTTCAAGGGCTGGCAACTTCTTTTCATCCTGGAAGCGATCCCAGCGGTCATCTTCGGCATTCTGGTCCTGTTTTGGCTCTCGGACTGGCCGGCGGAGGTGAGCTGGCTTACCTCCGAAGAGAAGCAGTACCTGATGGCGCAATACGAACAGGAGCGGGTAGCCAAAGAGGCAGTCCGGCAGTATACCGTGTGGCAGGCGCTCCGCGACTGGGAGGTACTGAAACTCTGCCTGATTTATTTCCTGTGGATTACCGGCTACTGGGGTTTTAACTACTGGATGCCCACCGTACTCAAGGAGGTCTCCGGCTGGTCAAATCTCGCAATCGGCTGGCTGATCGTGATTCCCATGTTTCTGTCGCTGATCGCAATGATATATGCAGGAATCTCTTCTTCGAAGACCGGTGAAAAGCGGTGGCACGGGGCTGTGCCTCTGTTTATCGGGGCAGTGGGTATGGGTATCGGCACATTCATCAGCAATCCATCTCTTAATTTTATTTTTGTCATCATTACGGCAATCGGTGTGTACAGCGCTTTTGGCGTGTGGTGGTCGTACCCGACAACATTCTTGTCCGGCATGGCCGCTGCCGGTGCAGTCGGTCTCATTAATTCCTTCGGCAATGTCGGCGGCTACGTCGGCCCCTATCTTACCGGTTTTGTAAAGACGATGACCGGTTCTTTTCACTGGGCCTATGTGTATCTCGCCTGTTCACTGGCCGCAGCCGGGGTCTTGATGCTCACCTTGAAAAGAAGATGAGAGGGTTGACAAATTAATTACTCTCTAATATGATGTAATAAAAATACACATTAAGGAGACACATTGAGTTTCATACGAATTAACGTCAGCCTGCCTGAAAAGGTATTTAAAGAACTGACGAGCAATATCGAGCCCAGGAAGCGCAGCAGATTCATCGCTGAGTGCCTTAAGAGTTCTCTGAAGGGGAAGAGAGCCCAAAAGCTTGCTGCCGAATACAGACAGGCATCAGAAGAGATCAAGAGAATCAACCAGGAACTCGAAGGGGCTATTTCCGATGGTCTCGATTAAGCGAGGGGATGTATTCTTAGTCAACTTTGATCCGACAGTAGGAGCTGAAGCCAAAAAGACCCGTCCTGCTGTTGTGGTCTCGAATGATATAAACAATGTACACTCGCCAATTATCTCTATCTCTCCGATTACCTCAAATGTAACCAGAGTTTATTCTTTTGAGGTGGAAATACCGGCGGGAACCTCAGGAATGCGTACTCGATCAAAAGTCATGGTGAATCAGACCAGGGCTGTGGATAAAGTTCGTCTTATAAAAAAGTTAGGACGCCTCTCCGATGAAAGCATAGAAGATATTAACCACGCTCTAAGACTCCACTACGATCTTGAATGAAAAGTGACATACCAATTATCCCCCCATGGGGAAGTATCCCTCTTTTCCCTCTTGCAGGGATTACAGCCCCTTTTTCTCAAACCATTGGAAGAGGATGAGCGTTGCGATAATGAAGAGGGGAATGATGAACCAGTGGTTCACTCCTAACAGTTCAGGGAGCGTGATTTTTCCGTAGTTGCCCCAGGTTAACACAGTCTTCACAAGGGAGCTGTAGGCCTCGGCAAAAAGGGCGGCGCCGAAAAGCATGCCTGCCACACCCCAGACCGCATCCCATCTCCCTTCTGCTAAGGCGCCCACTGAGGTGCCAGGGCAGTATCCGAGCAGGGCCCAGCCAAAACCGAAGATGAGACCGCCCAGGATGTTACCTCCCAGGACTGTCGGCTTTAGAGAAAGTGCAGCGAGCCCCAGATCTTTCAATAGATAGACACCCACCATGCCAACCAGGATGCTGGAGAGCATGAACTTCACGATGGTCATATCCATCAATCTGAGCGCACCGAGCTGTCTATCGTACCGGAGCACCTGTCCTTTTTGCAGCAGGTAACCGAAGAATATCCCGGTGATGAGGCCGTAAAGAAGTATCTTCATGTGCGGCCCCTCCGGTAGAGGAAGTACGCAATGATCGTCCCCCCGATGAAGAAACATATCAAAGCGATGAAGCCGCTTACAGCGAGCTGGAGCGAACCGCTCAAGCCATGGCCGCTTGGTCAGCCGTCAGCTAAACGGGCGCCGAATATGGCAAGTGTTCCGCCGAAAAAGGCAACCAAACCCCGCCTGATCCGGCCTGGCCCAAACCGCGCCTCCCACATGGGAGGTAAGGCCTGCCACCTGAAGGTTCTTCCGGTCTTTGCCGCAATGAATGCCCCGATAAAAATACCAACCACAAACATCCACTGCCAGTCGATCTTCGGGGCCTCCTTCATGAAATAGGCCATCCTGGCCACCCGATCAGGACTGAACAGCTTCTCGATCATCCCGGCTGAGCGGACAAAGGTGGTTGAGGCTCCTAAGAATTTCCCGGCAATGGCGACTGAAAAGACAGAGACCAGGCCGCTTAAGGCTCCGGCGAGATACGGATTCCAGTCTCTGTCTTGAGGGGTTTTCACGTCCAAAAGTCTCCCTTTTGGCCTTCCTGGGGAGAAGAATATGTCATTGGGTTGTGCTGGTCAAGTCTTGTTTTTATCAGGCTGCTGAAAAACGCCCATCTGCACAAACGCGAAGCCCGCTCTTGCGGTAAATTGTATCGTAAGAACGACCAAACGTTTTATTCAGGAGCGGCCCAAGGTTTTATACTCCTCAGGATTTCGGGCGCCTTGCATCTGGACATTTTTGATCAGCCTTACAAACAATTGCTTTTTCAGCAAACTGTTAGATATCTGCTTGAGAATAAATCTTATTATAGTTATTATAGTAAATTGTAGTCAGGAGGTATGCCATGCGGAAAGTATTATCAATCAGCCTGCGGCAGGAGCAAAGCCATGACGAGGGAAGATAATCTTCCGGATATGAGCTTTATGCCAACGCCCGATGAGTTGCAGAAATGGCACCTCTTCAAGGATGCAGGAGGCCCAACATTTGCCGGGAGCCCGTCCTGGAAGAGATTCATGGCTTTTCTTGAGGAGAACTTTCTGGCCTCCGGCCTGTTTGACATCTCGAGAGACACCTTCACTTACAACCGCTGGTTTACTTCAGATGACAGAAACGCAGGCTCCTGGACCCTTGCTCTCGACGGGAAAGAGGTTCCGGTGGCGTCCTACTGGGCCTACTCCGGGTCAACGCCGCCAGCCGGTCTTACAGCGCCACTCGTGTATTACGATCAAGACAATCCTCCGGCATCCATCGAAGGGAAGATCGCGGTCTTCGACATACCGGTCCTGCCGCCGGATTCCCTTCCACCGGAGATGCTCAATCCCGGTTTTGAATACGCATCAGACCCTGATTCTGTGCCAAAAGATTCTTTTATTACAGACCAGTTTTACCAGGTTACCTACTATTCGCTTTTCGGGGGATTGGGCGATATTCTGGTCCAGGGCAAGGCCGCCGGGGGTCTGGTAATCGCCGATATGGCCCCGGGCCATGCTGCGGGTATCTATACCCTTCCTCCCCCGCCAACTGAATTCGGTGTCCCCGGCCTCTTTCTCGACCGGGTATCAGGCAGGCAAGTAAGGCAGGCCGCAATGGAAGGCCGCATGGCAACGCTGAAGCTGATGGCCATGAGAGAGAAGGCTGAGGCCTACTTTCTCTCCGGATTCCTGCCAGGGATGAATTACGGTAAGGCAGAAGATGAAATGGTCCTGCTCATCACTCACACGGATGGGCCTGGTCTCTCCCAGGAGAACGGCGCACTGGGTATCCTGGCCGTGATCCGGTATTTCTCGCACATCCCCAGGAATGAAAGGCAGAGGACGTTACTCGTTCTCCTTGATCCCCAGCACTACATGCCGGGAAGGCACAGTATTAAATGGTACTCGCTCCATCCGGAAACCGCTTCTCGCATCGTTGCCAGCATGGGGGTGGAACACCTTGGGCAGATAGAATTCAGGACAAAAGGGGATGATTTTTTTCCTACCGGGCTGCCCGAAGTGACCAAGGTATTTGTTCAAGACAACGAAGCGCTCATCAAGCGGGCTGTCAGGGCAGTTAAGGATAATCAACTCCCCCGGGCCATGGTTCACTGTCCATCCCGGGAAGGGCAGGGCATGTGGGAAGGAATGGGGGATGTGGCCTTGAAGAGGCATCTCCCCGGGTTTGCGTTAAGCTCCCTGATGAGCGCCTATCTGTCAACGGAGGCACGGATAAACACATTTGATAAAGACCTTGCGATGAAACAGGTTGCGGTTGCAGTTCAGCTTACCGGCGAATTAATGAAGGCTGATCTCAGGGAAATCGCTGTACCGCAGGGCGACTGATACCAACACAGTAAATACTCTTACATTGTCATTGCGAGTCCGCTGCGGCGGACGTGGCAATCTCAACTCGTAAAACATGTGAAAGGGGGCTTGTATGGAAAGCACTTTGTCAAAGGAGCAGTTATCTTTCACAGAGAAGATGGAAAAGTTTGTGAAAGATATGGAGACAAGGGTCCTGGATACCTTCGCGCGCCTAAACGGGAGCAGGGACCTGCAGACCAGAGACTTCCTCTATGAAGAAGCGGATTATACGGTGAAGGTATCACGGGGAAAGGTGATTGAGAAGGGCGGCTTTGAACTATGCAGGGTAAAGAAGGAACTGCCGCCCATGATACCGGAACCGATCTGGAACCGCTACATGCAGATCGATATTTACCCCAGGACCCCGCTGGTGGGAATGCTCCACATTGCCATGTACTTTTCTTACCAGGCGGACGGGGGCGACATGGTGGGCGGGATCATGGACATAACACCGGGCACGATTATTGACGAAGACCTGTCCTTTGTAAAGAGCAAGATGGATAAGATCTTTGAGAAGCGGGGACTCGATGTTCGTGAGTTCAGGGCGTCGCTGGAACACGGAAATCACAAGGAAAAGCTCAAGGCTTCATGCGTGGGTGTGAGTTTTTTTAAGAATTTTCTGGAGATCAACGAAGAACATTTTAACCTCGTAAAAGAAGCAGTTGAAACCTTTTTTGATGTCTACATCAAGGTTCTGGAGAAGAGGAAGGATCAGAAGTTCAGTGAAACAGACATAGACGCAATGTTTGATATGAGGAAGCGCTGGCTTGAAAAGCAGTTTTTCTGGGACCCCTTTCCTTCCACAGGACTGACCCCCTATGAAGTCTGGTCAATGCAGGATTTAGCTCCTGAAGTAAGGTTTTAGAGTATGAAGACAGGGGTCAGGGAAGGCTGTGCAGTAATCACGCCACGAGATTTTGAACTACTCTTTGGTGAGCCTTGAATAAGGAATAGAATTAGGTGTGCCCCTGGAATTCAAAAAATATCTTATGTGAAGAGTGAAGACCCGACCCTCTTTCCCTACGCAGATTTGCAAGAGGACCGAACATACATCCAAACAGTCAGTCCTCTAAAAACGGGGGGAGCATCACTGCTTCTTTTTCGACAACACAGAGTCAACGGCCTGGTAGAGTGCCTCGATCACATACTTTTGATATTTACCCACAGGAAGGCCGTTATAGATAACATGCGTCTTTCCTTGGAGAAATTCCCTGGTATAAGGTACAGACCAATCAGGGTAGTCGACAGGTTGTTCTACGTCATACCTGTCAAAATTCTCATAGCATTTTCTCGCATGATGCATCAAGGTGTCTGAATTTTCCGAGAAGAACTCTATGGGGAGACCAATGGCATAATCGTACCCATCTTTTATAGCAGCCCAGTAGGCACGGTTGGTGCTCAGGTATTTCTCCTTGGGGTCCCAGATCGGGTCGGAAAATTCATCCTGGCAGATTACCACGTTTGTCCTTCCAAACTTATAGTTTTTCAAAAGCTCCTTGCACTCTTCAAACAGCTTGTCCCGGTATGCCGGCGCTAACTCCAGCCAAGCCTCCCATGTAAATGCGTCCCAGGGCATGCCGTGGACGGTTACCGCAACCATAACATCCGATCCTTCGGGCAGCGTATCCAACCTGTCCTTGAGCATCTCAAGGAATGCCTGGCGCAGGGGCTGGAAATTACCCATCTGCGGAGCAAGAATCACTTTGATATGCTTTCCCGGATGTTCCTTTTCCCACTCCTCTATGTACTCGAAGCTGTGCCGAAAACTGGAATTGAATTCTTCAAAGTGGGAATATATTGCCATGGGTGCAGAGATCACAATGGTTTCGCACCCGGCGTCCAGCAGTTCATGAAGTTTTACCTTCATATCATAGAGGAAAAGACTGCTTGCGGCACGGAATTCCACAGCGGGATACTTCTGCTTCAGACGGTAAAAAGCACCTTTGATGATTTCAAAACTACCCTTCCAGTGAGGGGACTTCTTCTGGACAATGCCGCTTCCGTAGTAGTAGAGCCGTGAGTAATTGGCCATTTTGCCGATAAGCGTGGGCTCTCCGCTTTTGCGTCCCTTATAGCGAAAATAGCCATGGTCAAGATATAGCATTTTGGAAGGTGGCACCCACGTGAGCTCTCCTCGTTTGTATTTTTCCATCCAGGGGAACCCGTCACGATCCTTGTCGTTGCCAAAGGCATCCTCCAAGTGGTGAGGGGTGAATTCTTCCCGTGCATGGGTGTGGGCCGGGTCTAAGAGAGCTATTCCGCTGTCTGCCAGGGCAAATTTCCTGAACGGCCAAGGGACTACCTGGTTGAAGACTTTATACGTGACGTTATGGAACATCTCATGACTGTGATCCTCGGTCATAATCAGGCAGGTAGCAAACACACCTACTTTCCCTTTGGGGACCATGTCCTGTGTCCTGTAATATTCAAAATAGTCGGGTTTGGGCCTCTGGTTTTTATACTTGTACAGTCCGTAGCCACCAATGAATAAAACAACAACTGCTATTCCAAAAATCATCAAGATTGTCATTCGTGCTCTCCTTTCATTCGATTGGTAGGAACGGCAATTTGCCAGTAACTTATCATACTCTTTTCCCCATGTAAAATATCTGCATTTCTCTTGATATTTTCTTGTAACAGCAAAGTGATAATGTCCTCCCTGAGCAAAGTAGAAATGTCCTATATCAGGAGTGCTAAACTGCCTGTTTTTCGGGGGAGGCAGGATGGCAGAAAGGGACATTTTCAGGATGCAAGAAATTTAGGGTCAAGTCTTGAATTATCAGTTTTCAACATTCTTTAAAAACAGACATAGGAAACAGCCTCACAACCCCCCATTGTTTCTCTATTACACTGCTTCATGCGCGAGTTGTCTGCCAAGTGCTCGACACTTTTCCTTTGCTTCCCCCGCATCGGAAGGCCCCCTCTCAATGGTCTCGCCCACCTGTTTAAAGTAGCGATTGGCAAATTTCTCCAGGCTCTGTCTGACCGTACCCCCGCCGCCGTGAGAATAAAACAGTGCACTCGGTTTCCCTGTTACGGCCTTTCCTGCCTTATCCCACAGATAGAGATCGTCAAAGAACGTCTTGATCGTACCGGCTACGTAGCCGTAATAGTCGGGGGTCCCTATTGCGACTGCATCGGCGTTCATCAGATCATCCAGCGTCACACGCCGCTCATTTGTATTAATCTTCTCAACATCAGCTCCAGCCTCACGAGCACCATCGGCAAGCGCTTCTGCAATCTCCTTCGTATTACCAAGATGCTGACTATGGTAAATAACAAGAATTTTCCCCATCTTTTCTCCTTTCGCCAATTGCTTCTTAGAGCCCTCCCTTTTCTTTGACAGCTACCCGGACCTCCTGATTATTTTTACCAGTTGGGTGAGAGGGACATTTCCCGTATTGTATTTTAGAAAGTAATTTCTATTTTGCAAGAGCAATTTGTGGGTGCTTTGCCAACCATTTGATAGCTGTTTACATCGGCCACCATAGATTGTATAATTTATTTTTAAAGGACGAGAGATCTTGCAATATAATTTTGAGTGGGACCTCAAAAAAGCAAAGCAGAATCTTCGAAAGCATAAGGTTAGTTTTGAGCGAGCCGCTGAAATATTTTTAGATCCGTTAGCTATCTCCATTTATGATGAGGATCATAGTACGGATGAAGATCGCTGGATCACAATGGGTAAGGATCGTGCTGGGATTGTTTTAGTTGTTATTCACACATTCTGCGAACAAATCAATGATCAATGTGCTGTTCGCATGATTTCTGCTCGTAAAGCCACAAGAAATGAAATTAAACAATATGAGGGCGATATGCTATGAGAAAAGAATACGATTTTTCTAAAGGTAAGAGGGGCAAATTCTACCGGTCTGAAATACAGATAAACCTTCCTGTTTATTTGGAACCAGATTTGCGAAAGTTCTTCCCTGACTCAGAATCTGTAAATAAAGCTCTCCGCTGTCTTTTACCATTGTTATCGAGAAAGAAGTCTGGGGAGCATATAAGACATACTTAATATTTTGCTATTTATCCCTCAGTCGTTCTCTTTGTAGTTATCGAAGATCATTCTTCCCTTTTCAAAAATCTCTTCGCCCAGACAATTACCCTTCCATCTGTTTTCTTTAGAATCATTAAAGTACATCCGGTGGAGCTTTCCGCTGTTGTCTGCAAATACGAAAACCTTCCTCCGATCTGCCATGTTATCAGAATCATTCTTATAAACTATCTCCACATAAGGAGAAGAACGCCCTTCCTCTGACCGGGCCGTTCTACTTGCCGTTTTGCTTGCAGCCATGAGGGGCTCACTTTTCAAAAGGAAAATTGAAGATACCAGAAAAACAATCGTTACCATGAATGGGATTGATCTTAGCCTTTTCATTGATGAGCCTCCTTTTCAGTCTTGTAAGGTTGCAGCGGATGTCCCTTCCATCGCCATCATCTTTCCCCACGATGATCCCTGCCAAGGAAATAGTTCACCCAGGAAGAGGTCTGATCCAGCACCCAGTTACGGGGCGGGGTGTTGCCCGGAGGAACAGGGACACATTCAGGATATAATTTCCACCCCATGCTATCAAGAAAAATGTGATGTTCCCTTTTTCCATGAGTAACGTAAATACTTGACCAAATTGAGTGGGTTATGGTATTTCCTGCAGTGGTGGGGTACCATCATATTCAACTAAAAGAAATGGTTAAAAATGGCACCAGAATGCAGCAAGAGAGGTAGGATTCCTGTCGCGTTGAACCATAGTGCCCGGTGCAGAGTGCAGACTGACACCGGTCTCGAGCGCTGACGAAAGACCATGAATACTCAAGCGAAAAGAAATAGCGAGACTCCTCCTCGGAAAGAGAGATAGGGTGAAGATGTGTTGGGGAACGCCGACCTGTTTTGCCAGGACCTTCAGACTTCCCCTCAACCCCATGTTGGCAAGATCCTGGTAACGGGCGCTACCGGGTATGTCGGGGGACGACTTGTCCCTGAGCTTCTTGCCCGGGGATATGATGTCAGGGTGATGGTGCGCGCTTTTTCATCCGAGTACAGTGAGCGATGGCCTGGGGTGGAGATCGTCATCGGGGATGCCCTGGACCTAGACAGCTTGGTACCGGCTTTGGAGGGGATCCACACTGCCTACTATTTGATCCACTCTCTATTGCACGGTCACAAGCGATTTAAGCAACTTGACATCCAGGCAGCAGCAAACTTCAGAAAAGCCGCAGACCGGAACAAAGTAAGTCGCATCATCTATCTCGGCGGCTTGGGTGATCTTCAGTCCAAGCTCTCGGACCATCTGCGGAGCAGACAGGAGATAGCAAGTGAATTGATGCGGGGGACTGCAGCGGTTACCGTGCTAAGAGCGGCTATCATTATCGGGTCAGGAAGCGCTTCATTTGAGATGATAGAGAACTTGGTACGACGCTTGCCAGTGCTTTTCTTGCCCCCCTGGGCTAAGACCAAATGCCAACCAATCGCTATCCGCAATGTTATTATGTATCTCATGGGGGTTCTCGAAACACCAACAACGGCAGGCTTTTCCTATGATATTGGGGGCCCCGACATCCTTAGCTACCATGAAATGTTGCGGGTGTGTTCAGAGATTCTCTGCTTGAGACGGCTCTTTATCCCGCTGTTTCTCTCCAACATTCGTATGTATTCCTATCTCGCAAGCCTTGTTACCCCTGTTCCCCACTCAATCGTCTTCTCTCTTCTGGAGAGCACTACTAACACGGTCATCTGTCAGAACAATGATATACGCGACATTGTTAGGATTGAACTGCTTCACTATCGGGAAGCGGTTTTACGGGCGTTATCACGAGAGGATCAAGACCGTATTTATACCAGGTGGTCGGATGCCTACCCTCCAGCCCACGCATTAGCTATGAAACTTACGGAGATGGATCGAAGGAAACTGTACATTAGATCAGCCTCACTCCACATAAAAAAATCTCCTGCCGCCCTTTTCAGTTCTATCTGCCGAGTGGGTGGCAAGGAAGGTTGGTTCAACACGAACTGGCTGTGGAAGCTAAGGGGCATAGTGGACAGGATACTGATGGGTGTGGGTACTTCGCGTGGTCGGCGCCATTCGCGCTTCCTTCGAGTCAATGATGTCGTGGATTTCTGGCGCGTGGAGGATATCCAATCAGAGCAGCGGCTTCTCCTGCGTGCTGAAATGAAGCTTCCGGGCCGCGCGTGGCTGGAGTTTTCTATTGACACCAATGCAGATGGAGCAAACACACTCTCAGTGAATGCTTATTACCAGCCGTCCGGATTTTGGGGCAAGGTCTATTGGTACGCATGCCTCCCGTTTCATGCCTTAATATTCAACGATCTTATTGAGCAGATCGAACGGCGCAGCTCCAGCGAATCCGATGAGGAAATAGTGGGAAAATAGGGACACACATCCACGTTAGGAAAACATCACCATCAATTTTAACCAAGCCCGGTGTCCCTCAATTCCCCCAATGAGGCACTCGCGTGCATCATCGTCAGCCTGCTTGACCATGCGCCGTATTGTAGTATTTTAATACGGGAGATGATGTTCCTATGAAGCCAAACACCTACAAAGGAGAGAGTATGAAAAAGGCATTGATGATGACGCTTACAGTCCTTCTGAATTGCGCGGTTTTGTGCCTGCCTGCCAACGGCCAAACCGGGAAAGGGGAGAATCTGTCGGCGCAGGACCTGCTGGTCAAGAGTGAGGTCGAAACGGCGGTCAGCATGCTCCAGGCTATCTTCACAAAACAGCAGCAGGGGGAAATGACCCTTGAGCAGGCAAAGAAGCTTGGTGCAGACCTTCTGCGGGAGCTTCGATACGGGACCGACGGATATTTCTGGGCGGATACGACGGAAGGCGTCAACGTGGTCCTGTACGGCAGGAAGGACGTGGAGGGAAGGAAACGGCGAGAGGACAAGGACCCGAAGGGCACGTTCTACGTAAAGGCATTTCTCGCCAAGGCGAAAGCAGGCGGCGGATTTGTCGAGTACTGGTTCCCGAAGAAGGGGCAGGCTGAACCCCAGCCCAAGAGGTCATACGTGCTGCTGTTCAAACCGTTCGGATGGGTTATCGGCAGCGGATACTATCGCTGAAAAGTTGTAGGGGCGAGCCGCCGGTTCGCCCCTACTTTGTCTTGTGGGGAAATTAGGTTTCATGAATAGGGTAAATTTCTTAAGCTTTTTTTGCGCCGTCCAATTTAATGGCGATGCCGAAATGAACTTTCCAGACTTTGGGCCACTGGGATTCCAGGCCCCAGTGCTTGATCCAGGTAAGCTCCCACGACTTGTCGTTTGTTAAGAGAGCCATATCGCGGCAGAGCTGGGCGACCGGGATACCCAATGATTCCAGGGCAGGGACCTGCTTTTCGGGATTTCTGCAGTCCCCATTCTCCAGGCAACCCTCCGGGTAACAGATCTGGCAGGGACCAGCACCGGACCGCTGGACAACAGCCTCTTTCCCAAGCATCTTCTGAAGGTCTTCGCAGTACTGAGTGATAACTTTATACTGCCATTGGACCCCACTGTAATCACAAAATGGCTTTGTCTGGGCAACAATGAAGATATCAGAGTTGTCAAGCATTTCCCGTACCTTCTTTGCCGGTGGTGAAAAATAAGGACAGGCAGAAGCTGTTTCAAGCCCCGGACAGCGGGTAAAGCGCCATTCTCTCTTGTTTGTTGTCCGGCTGATAAAATTTGTCCAGAACTGATACCGGCACATATCTTTTATTCTATCGTCAGTGATGACGATCTCCGGCGGTATGATCCCGATCTTTCCCCAGTTTTGAACATTCTCCAGAGGATAGTTATAAATATAATTGATATCGATCATCTTTTTGAGCTGGGGGTATGTATCGAGCATTGCCAGTTTCTTCTTGTACAGATCCTTTTTTTGCTCCCCCGTGTACTTTTTTGAGATCTCGGTATCTGCGGCAATTGAGCGCTCAACATTATCAACTGAGTAATTGACCCGGTCATCAAATTGTATTTGCATATATCGTCCTCCTTTATTGTTTTAAGGTTTTCAAATAAGCTTAATTATACAAACAAATTACAAACAAACAAGAGATGATAATTACATATATTTTACAGAGAATATAGGTAAAATATATCGATATATAGCTTTAACTTAAGGCAGTCATAACTAGTGTCAAATCTGGTTTTTAATAAAACTTTTTGGCAAAGAAATAAGCACATTTTTTATGAGAAGTGAAAGGGGAAAATTTCATTGCCTTTTGTGAACAGATAATTTATGGTTTATCCGGATTACTACCCGGAGAATATTTGAAGGAGGTTCATGATGTCAGAACAGCCACGTATTGCCTATGGTGTCCAGGTTATCCACGATTGTATCGTGCGCGATACGGATATATGCCGTACATTTGACACCAAATCAAAGAAACTGTCCCTGTACCGGGAAAAACAGCAACTCCTCGACAGGCACCCTGAAATGAAGAAGATGATTGATGCCGGGTTCGTCAGTTCACTGGATTCCAAACGGGGTAAATTCGTAGGGAAGGTCGGTTGGCTCCCCACAGAACTGGTCATAACCGATCAGCGTATCAGGGAAATGTGCAGGAATATGTTTACGTACCCCAAATTTGTCAGAGAAAAAGCAGGTATCAGCTTTGGTCCCTGCCCGGGATCCGGGAAGATGTCTGCCTGTCCGCCATTTTCACCCACCCCGAAGGAAACGAGGGCAAAACTTGACCAGGCTGACATCTTCATCGCCGTACAGTCAGTATATTTTGTAGAACCACCTGGCATGCCGGGCTGGCAGGACATTCTCGTAACTAAGTTTAAAAAGGAGATCGAAAAACGTAAAGGTAAGGGTACCGTTACTGCTGCCTTTGGTGCCGGTCCCTGCCAGCTCTGCCATCCAAAACCCTGCCTGGGTGGCGGCGAGTGCCGTGCTCCGGAAAAACGTCTCTTCGCCTTGGAATCTGCCGGTATTCCCGTGGCACAGCTCTGCAGGGATATGGCACTCTTTACCGGCGAGCCGGACTGGAGGATCAAATTCATAAAGTATTACGGCACCCCCAGGCAGACTCACAAAAAGTGGAAACTTACCTTTGGCGTTGCAGTAAAGTTGGAATGACGATGGCTAAAAGGAAAACATGCTCTTAAAGTTATTTATATATTCTGCCATTGGTTTTATCCGTTCGGCTATAGTGAGCAGTCTTTTATAGGGGAAGGTATAGGTTAACTCGTCTTCACCAAGGCCGGCAAATACCCTCCAGGCCGTATCACTTGCCGAGAAGGAGGGATTCCCGCTTTTAAATGGATACCGTATATTAAAAATACACGATCCCGATCCCCCGAATCCCCGCGTAAAATCTCCATAGTAAGCAACGCAACGGTTTAAGATGTCTGTCTGGTGAGGTGTAACGAAGAGAAAGACCAGATCAGGGTCATCAACCCTGGAAAGAGGTCCCACCACAATTCCTTTTCCCTCGACCTTCGGATGTTTAAAGAACTCGTCTATCTTGTTGTAATAGTCCACGAGCGTGGCTGTATCCTTCTGGAGAGGATATACGCTGTTCTGTTCGATCATGAATTCAAGATATTTATCCCGGGGAAGGTTTTCACACGTTCCGGTTCCGGTAAGTGATTCAAAGCATCCAAGGTTCTCTTGCGTTACATAGCGAACAAAACCTTCCTTGAGAATCTCTCCGAGCAGGGCGCACATGCCCGGGATGGCCTGTCCCTCGTACTGAGGTATATCCCGGGGCACTTGCTTCATCGCCTTAACCGCTATGATCTCTTTTCTCACCTTCAGATCCTCTTTAAGCGTGTGTATGAGTTCTTCCTTCGTCATGAACATCCTCCTGATCATCTGAGGTTGAATTGTTAAAAAATTGGGGTCGGTACGTCCTCCCAGGCAGTTTTTCCGTTAATCCGGACAGCGTCAATGATTCTCCCCGAGTGAACATCAATGTCAAGATAACCGACTGCAGTTCTTCCGGTATTCAAAGCAAAGAGGTAGCGGTTCGATAAGGCTTTCCCCTGTTTCCTTTCTTCCTGCACCAGTACCACCCTACGGTATGGGCAGTTGCTACACTCCAGATTGGGGTCGTTAATGCCCAAGGGGCAATGGTGTCTACGGGCCATTGCCATTGTATGGCCAGCTGGCATCTGGTGGTCAAAATGCATCGGTGGTTGTCTGAGATGTCGGAACGGATGAAAAACCCAATCGCTTATCATTTGAAGGGTGTGATGATGCTTATACAGTTGCCAGCGTTCACCGGTATTTGCAAGCATACCCTGCATCACGTAATCCACGGGCATGAGATACCCGAGGTAAGTTTTGTTTCGATCCAGAACGAGGCTATCAGAAGCTGTTTCCTGGTTTTCATTCAGAACACTCACCGCCTCATTCAGAAATATATTGTCTTCGGGAAGCATAGAAACGACTGCTACATTCCCCTTGATGCTTACCGGTAACTCTGCAATGGTCAACGCACGGAGGCTAAAGCCTGCTTCTAAGACAACAACAAGAATTGTCACAGGAAAAATGACTGGCATATAGGGTTTTAGTTTATATCGTTCCACAACAGAAATGATTGATCGTTCAACCCATAGAGGAAGAACCATTCCCGTTTGCTCCGTATAACTACGGTATGTATCGCCATATTTGATCGTCATACGCCGTTCTTCGTCTCTGGCGAGAAAGTAGTAAAGGATGATCATCAGCGCAAGTGTTACGAGCACCAGGAACCGGGGCCATAGAATCGCCATACCA
>JAPLJA010000203.1 GCA_026388815.1 Pseudomonadota bacterium | reverse complement strand
TCCTCTTTAAGTTTTTGAATGTCGCCATCTTTGTGGCCATTATTTATAAGCTCGGGGCCAAAAAGATCGGGGAATTTTTCAAGAACCGTCGTCAACGGGCTCGCGAGGCGATTGAGGGGGCGGCAGGGAAAGAGGGTGAGGCAGCGCGACAGCTCAAAGAATGGAACGAAAGGGTAGCGGGGGCAGAAGAAGAGGCGAAAAAGATAGTGGAGGCTTCGGGAGCTGAAGGCAGAAATTTGAAGGCGAAGATCCTGAGGGAGGCAGAGGAAGAGGCAAGGGCCATTCTGGAACAGGCAAGGGTTGCCGCAGCAGAAGAGGTTAAAAGAACAAAAGCGATGCTTGGAAAAGAACTTGCCGCCATCTCGGCCTCAAAGGCCGAAGCGCTCCTCAGGGAAAAGATGACCCCGGAACACCACAAGAAGCTCATCGAGGAACTTCTCCGCAAGATGGAGGATCTTTCATGAAGCAAAAGATGGTGGCCTCCCGGTATGCAAAAGCCCTGTTGCTTATTGCCCAATCAGAAAACAAGGTGGATGAATACGCAGAAGAGCTGCGGGGGTTTTTCGACGCCTTCCGGCAGGAAAGAGAAACAAAGAGAGCCCTTCTCAGTCCGGTATTTGATGCTGGCGAGCGCAAGAAGGTTGTGTGCGACATGGCCCGCCTCCTTAAGCTTTCCGGTGTTGTTACAAACTTTCTTCAACTCTTGATTGACAAAGAGAGGATGGGTGAGCTGGCGGATATTGTTGAGGCTTACCGCAACATGTCCGACGAGATGAACGGGCGGGTCAGGGTTACAGTGCATTCCGCAGCCCAAATCCAACCAGACCTTGTTGCCAAAATCAGAGAACAGATGCAAAGGGTGTTGAAAAAAGAGGTGGCCTTAGAGATTGAAATTCAACCCGAGTTAATCGGGGGCCTGGTTGCCAAGATAAACAATATTCAGATTGATGGAAGCATTCGGAATCAGGTTGTCAGGTTGCGAGAGAAACTGGAATTGGCGCTGGGGGTGGCTTGATGCAAGTAAAGGCTGAGGAAATAAGCAGAATAATTCGAGAGCAGATCGAGGGATACGATCAAAAGATAGAGGTAAGCGAGACCGGCACCGTTATTTCCGTGGGGGACGGCATAGCGAGGATTTATGGCTTAGAAAAATCAATGGCAGGGGAGCTTTTAGAGTTTCCCGGCGGGATTTATGGGCTCGTTTTAAATCTGGAAGAAGACAACGTCGGCGCCGCCCTTCTCGGAGAGGATATTAAGATAAGAGAAGGCGACCTCGTGAAGAGGACGCACAGGATTGCCCAGGTTCCTGTCGGCGAAGAGCTGATAGGGAGGGTTGTTAATGCCGTCGGACAGCCCATAGATGGCAAAGGAGAAATAAAGTCCGCCCAGTTTGGACATGTTGAGAAAAGGGCGCCGGGAGTGGTTCACCGCCAGCCAGTGAAAGAGGCCCTTCAGACAGGGATAAAGGCTATTGATTCCATGATCCCTATTGGAAGAGGCCAGAGGGAGTTGATCATCGGAGACCGGCAGACCGGGAAAACCGCCATAGCCATTGATACCATCATCAACCAGAGGGGGACGGGAGTAATCTGCATCTATGTTGCAATAGGACAGAAGAGATCAACGGTTGCCCGGGTGGTGGACACCTTGAGAAGGTACAAAGCTATGGATTATACCATTGTGGTAGCAGCAACGGCGAGCGACCCGGCGCCCCTCCAGTATATTGCCCCGTATGCAGGGTGTGCGATGGGCGAGTACTTCAGGGATACAAAAAGGCACGCCCTGGCTATCTACGACGACCTTTCCAAGCACGCCGTTGCGTACCGTCAACTGTCCCTCCTTTTGAGAAGACCGCCCGGCAGGGAAGCCTATCCTGGCGATATCTTTTTTCTTCATTCCCGCCTCCTGGAAAGGGCAGCCAAGCTCAACGATGAACGCGGCGGGGGCTCACTCACCGCCCTGCCCATTATTGAAACCCAGGCGGGGGATGTTTCGGCCTACATACCCACGAATGTCATCTCGATAACCGACGGACAGATCTACCTTGAGCCCGATCTCTTCTACTCGGGCATAAGGCCTGCTATTAATGTCGGGCTTTCGGTTTCGCGGGTGGGCGGCAACGCTCAGATTCGAGCGATGCGGCAGGTCGCCGGCAGGTTACGGCTGGACCTTGCGCAGTACCGAGAAATGGCTGCGTTTGCCCAGTTTGGAAGCGATTTAGACAAGGCCACCCAGGCACAGCTGGCCCGGGGGAGCAGGCTGGTCGAAATATTAAAACAGCCCCTCTATGATCCTCTTTCTGTTGAAAAGCAGGTGCTGATAATCTATGCAGCCACCAGTGGTTTTGTGGATCAATACCCCGAAGCTTCATTGAAGCTCTACGAGAAAGAACTCCTTTCCTTCGTTGAGGCCAAGCACCCAGAGCTCCTCAAGGAAATCGTAGAAAAAAGAGAAATCAGCGACAGTCTGCGCGAGAAGATGAATAAGGCCCTCGCCAGCTTTGGAGAAACTTTTAAGGCTTGAGGTAAAAGGTGGCTACATTAAGGGCTATACGGAGAAGAATAGCCAGCGTTAAAAAGACCCGGCAGATCACCCGCGCCATGCAGATGGTTGCTGCGGCAAAACTCCGCAGGGCTCAAGAGGGCGCCCTTAAGGCCAGACCCTACGGCCAGAAACTCTCCGAGATGGTGAAGAGCTTGGCCGCAAGAACCAAACCGGAGAGTCACTCCCTGTTAAGCAAGCGGGAAGAAAAGAAGATTAGCGTAGCGGTGATCACCTCTGACCGGGGTCTCTGCGGTGCCTTCAACCTCAGCATACTCACGCGGGCAACGAAGTTGCTGAAAGAAAAAAGGGCGGCAGGATGTCAGGTTGATCTGTCGGTGATCGGGAGAAAAGGGATAGAATTTTTTCACCGGAGGGGAGAAGAGATTAAGCGGGAGTACCGGAATGTTCTGGGAAGCACTGATTACGCAGCCGCCGCAGTCATCGGCTCGGAAATGGCCAAGGACTTCTCGGAAGGGACCATTGATACGGTGTATTTGGTATATAATCAATTTAAGTCCGTTCTCCAGCAGCAGGTGGTGGAAAAGAGGCTTTTGCCCCTGGAGGATGTGTATAGCGAAGACCCCTCTTCTCTCGTGGAGTATATCTTTGAACCGAAGGAGCAGGAGATTTTAGATCTGCTCCTTCCCCGATACATCGAATACGAGACTTTTGTAGCCATTCTGGAATCAACAGCCAGCGAGTTCGCTGCCAGAATGACAGCCATGGATCTTGCCACGAGAAACGCAAAAGAGATGATAGAAAAACTCACCCTGTTCTTTAACCGCGCCAGACAGAACGCTATTACCAGGGAACTGATGGACATTGTGGGCGGGGCCGAGGCTTTGCAGAAATAACAAGAAAAGGTGATGATGCGATGGGAGAAGAAAAAGGAACTCGGCAAGAGAGCATAGGGAGGGTAGTCCAGGTAATCGGGCCGGTGGTGGATCTCAGGTTTGATGAATTGGATAACCTGCCCCCGATTTACGGGGCTATCCGGCTTACCAATCCGTCCATTGACGAAAGAAAAGAAAACCTTGTGGTAGAAGTGGCTCAGCATATCGGGGAAAAGACGGTACGGTGTATCGCCATGGACTCAACCGACGGTCTCGCGAGGGGGATGGAAGGCGCATACCGGGGAGAACAGATAACCATGCCTGTGGGCAGAGAGACGCTGGGGAGGATTCTCAATGTGATTGGTGATCCGGTGGACGAAATGGGCCCGATAAGCGCCACAAAACGATACCCCATACACCGTCCGGCTCCAACCTTTCTCGAGCAGAGCACCAAGGTGGAGATGTTTGAAACGGGGATAAAGGTAATAGATCTCCTGGCCCCGTACTCTCGGGGCGGGAAAATCGGACTCTTCGGAGGCGCAGGCGTTGGCAAGACAGTCGTCATTATGGAGCTCATCCACAACGTGGCTATTCAGCACGGAGGATTTTCCGTCTTTGCAGGAGTGGGAGAAAGAACGAGGGAAGGGAACGACCTCTGGCTGGAAATGAAACATTCCAAGGTGCTGGACAAGGCTGCCCTGGTCTACGGGCAGATGACCGAACCCCCGGGGGCGCGTGCGAGAATCGGGCTTTCTGCCCTCACCGCCGCAGAATACTTTCGGGACGAAGAAGGACAGGACGTCCTCCTCTTCATTGACAATATCTTCCGTTTTACCCAGGCCGGATCCGAGGTGTCCGCCCTCTTGGGTCGGATGCCGTCGGCTGTGGGTTATCAGCCAACGCTGGCCACAGACCTTGGAGAGCTGGAGGAGCGGATAACCTCTACCACAAAAGGATCGATCACCTCGGTGCAGGCCATCTATGTGCCGGCTGACGACCTTACTGATCCAGCGCCGGCTACCACCTTTGCCCACCTCGATGCCACAACTGTTTTGTCGCGCCAGATTGTCGAACTTGGAATCTATCCCGCCGTGGATCCTCTCGACTCAACCTCCCGGATCCTTGATCCCCAGGTCATCGGAGAGGAGCACTACCGGGTGGCCAGAGAAGTGCAGCAGATCCTGCAGCGCTACAAGGATCTTCAGGACATTATCGCCATTCTCGGGATGGAAGAGCTTTCCGAAGACGATAAGCAGGTAGTGGCCAGGGCGAGAAAGATCCAGAGGTTCTTTTCTCAGCCGTTCTTTGTGGCAGAGGAGTTCACCGGCACCCCCGGAACGTATGTCAAGCTCGAAGATACCATTAAGGGCTTCAGGGAGATCATAGAGGGCAAGCATGACAGCATCCCTGAGCAGGCATTCTATATGGTGGGCACCATTGAGGAAGTGCTGGCGAAGGCGGAGAAACTCGCCCGGTAGGAAAGCGTGGCAGCATGGAAAAAGAATTTACTTTAGAAGTGGCTACTCCGGAGCGGATGGTGGTGTCCCTACCCGTGGAAGATCTTGCCGCACCCGGGTTTGAGGGCCAATTTGGAGTGCTGCCTGGTCATACGCCGTATCTGTGCAGGACAAGAATCGGCGAGCTTTCATACCGCTATCAGGGAAAGAAATATGTTCTCGCGGTGAGCGAGGGCTTTGCGGAGGTCCTGCACGACAAGGTGACCATCGTCGTAGAGACCGCTGAGAAACCGGAGGAAGTTGACCTGGAAAGGGCGCGGAGGGCCAGGGAAAGGGCCGAGCAAAGGATGAAGGGCCTCACGCTGGATGACAGAGAATTTCTGGCAGCCCAGGCAGCGCTCCAGCGCGCCATAACCCGTATCAAGCTTAAAGAAGGTGTGTAATAGCCAGTGAACAGCGCACGGATCAATCGCCTCTATGACCGTCTTAACAAGGAAGGCATAGAGGCTTTTTTATTTACGAGCCCAGAAAACCTTCGTTACGTATGCGGCTTTACCGGAGGCGAAGGGGCGGTGTTCATAACACCCAAGCAGAAACTTGTCCTGACAGACTCCCGCTATGTCCTGCAGGCCGAGAGAGAAGCTGAGGGATTCCGCGTCCTCGAAAGCAACAGGCGATGGGAAGACGTCGCTTCGGCGATCAAGGATTCGGGGGTTAAGCGTGTAGGGTTTGAATCCTACCACCTGACACATGAATCCTATGTCGAATTGAGGCGTCGAAGCAAGGTTGCTCTCATCCCGGCCCCCATGTCCATCAAAGAGATCCGCGCCATCAAGGAGAAAGAAGAGATTTCTTGCATGAGAAAGGCCGCAAGGATTGCAGAACGGGGCTTCACCCAACTCATCCCCCAGATAACCGTCAAACACAGGGAAAAGGAGCTTGCCCTAACGTTAGAGTACCATATTAGAAAGGCAGGGGCAGACAGGACACCCTTTGAAATCATCGTGGTTTCGGGCAAGAGAGGCGCACATCCTCATGGAACCCCTAGCGGGAAGGAGATTAAAAAGGGCGAGTTTGTGACGATTGATTTTGGGGCAGCATATCAGGGATACTGTGCGGATGAGACCTGCACGCTGATTGTGGGGAGTCCAACCCTTCAACAGAAAAGGGTATATGATGCGGTGAAAGAAGCCCACGACCAGGCAATCGCTGCGGTTGCCCCCGGCGTAAAGTTTACGGAGATTGATGCCATCGCCCGTACCGTATTGGAGCGGGCAGGTTTGGGTAAATATTTTCGCCACGGAACAGGTCATGGGGTCGGGCTTGCCGTTCATGAAGCGCCTTCGATTTCTCCCCGGGGAGAGGGGGAGGCGGAGGCCGGGATGGTCTTTACTATTGAGCCTGGCGTCTATGTCCCCGGCTGGGGAGGGGTGAGAATAGAAGATATGGTAGAGGTAACCCGTCATGGATGTGAGCTAATCACCGGCATCCCCAAGGAGCTCCAGATTATTTAATTATCCTGGCCAGCCATATTTCGCAAACCCAACTCCACGTTGATCACAGCTACGAAGATTTTGTTTGCTTTTCATAAAACTAATGCTAAAATTCAGGCAATCTTATATTAATCAGAAACAGCCCGGTCAATTAACTGGCTGACATTCATAAGCGGCCTTCGGGAATTGTACATGACCAGTTATAACCCTGAGATCCATCACCGCCATTCACTACGCCTCCATGAATACGATTATTCCGGGGCAGGGGCGTATTTTGTGACGGTCTGTACGCAAGATAGGGAATGTATGTTTGGGGAGATTGCAGATGAAAAGGTGATATTGAATAATGCAGGGAGGATGGTTGAATCGATATGGAACGAATTGTCGCAACATTATGAAGGTGTTGAGACAGACGAATTTGTTGTAATGCCAAACCATTTTCACGGGATCATTGTTCGCGTAGGGGCAGGCCCCCGTGCCTGCCCAATAAATGATAAATCGCAACACAATACAGGGCAACCACAGGGGGTTGCCCCTACGTAAAACGTTTGGTCCGCCGAAGGTGGATAATATTTTTGGGCGCAGCAAGCAGCGCCCCTACGTTAGAACAATTTGGCAAATTTGTTAACGGTTCGTTGCCAACAATAATCTGTTTGTTAAAATCCGCCGCAACAAAACATGTAAATCACGTTCGTAATACCCACGGCGTGCCTGCGTAGGGGCGAACCGGTGGCTCGCCCCTATCCGCTCTTTTCTCTTGACGACAGTAAACAAAATGTTTATTATAGATGAGTGATAAAATCGTTTCGCTGCCGTGAGACTGAGAAAGTATTCCACCGTCAATTTTCTCACAAATTTCCTCACGAGATACAGGGGCGGGCATTCATGAAGCTCAATGCTCTTGATGCGGCTGTTCAGCTTGATGACTTGCGTCTGCCGCCGTCAAACCGTCTTGAAGCCTTGAAGGGTGCACGGAAGGGGCGGTGGAGCATTCGGATCAATGACCGTTGGCGTATCTGTTTCGAATGGCATGGTGGAAACGCAGAACAGGTTGAAATCGTAGATTACCACTGAGGAGGATAGCATGACCAAAAAAAGTATTGCCCCAGTACATCCTGGAATTTACCTGAAAGAACTGCTAACCGAGCTACAATTGTCACAATACCGGCTTGCACGGGATTTGGGTGTGCCTGCTATGCGGATCAATCATGTTATCAACGGTAAGCGGCCGGTCACGGCGGAGCTTGCCTTGCGCCTGGGACGATATTTCAGGCAGGATCCCCGCTATTGGTTAAACCTGCAGAGCAGGTTTGATATGGATGTTGTAGAGGATGCACTCTCCGAGCAAGTGACGCGCGAAGTACAGCCGTTCATGGCAGTGATGTAATGGAGGATAGCCTTACTCTCTATCAGTTTGCTGAAAAAGCAACTTTTTCAAGGCTGATCAAAAATGTCCAGATGCAAGGCGCTCGAAATCCTGAAAAAGACCGAAGGCCGCTCCTGCGGTAAATTCTATCGTAAGAACGACCAAACGTTTTTTCGAGGGGAACGATGCAGATGGGCGTTTTTCAGCAGCCTGCTAGGGGCAGACGGATGCTCCCCCCATTTCTTTCATTTCTTCTTTGTTCATCCAGCCTTCTTTGTGAAAATCCCAAGGCTACCAATCCACAATCATTGACAGGCATCCCCCTATCACCCAAAATGAAAACACTAAGGAACGGCAATTTAAGTAAAGAAGTTTGACTTATAAAAAAGTTTAACTATAGTAAAAGTGTAACCAAAGAAAGAGGTATGACTTATGGAATTTATTTTAAAAGTATCACCTAAAGGACAGGTAATACTTCCTAAAAAACTGAGAGATCATCTCAAGGTGAAGGAGTTAATATCGATCATGGTGAAGGATTCGGAAGGCATCGTGAAGAAGCCGGAATTATCCTCGGAAAGAATTGCCGGATGCTTCAAAGAGTATGCCTCGGCAAAGAAGATTTCCATAGATAAAGCTTTAGAAAAAGCAGAGGAGATGGTTGCTCATGAGACTGCCAGAAAAAATCGTTGATGCAAATGTTATCCTTAGATTTTTTGTCAGGGATAATGAAGAAAAGTTTCTAAGAGCAAAGGCTTTCATCCAGAGGCTTGAGCTGGGGAAAGAAAATGTTCTGATGACTGAAATTGTTTTTGCAGAAGTGGTATGGGTACTTAACAAGGTTTATGAAGTTCCCCGTCAGGAAATAGCGGATACATTTTCAAAAGTCATTGGATACCAAGGCATAAGGACAATGTTGGAAAAGGAAATATTCCAAGAGAGCCTGAGATTGTATGCCAAACATTCATTGGATATACAGGATGTGTTCCTTGCGGTTCTTTCGAAGAACAAAGGGTGTCCAATTATCACTTTTGACAAACATGATTTCAAAAAATTGCATTGCGACTTCAGCGAGCCATAAATCTATCTAACGGAGGGGCAGAGGGACGCCCCCTATTTCTTTCCTTTCTTCCTTGTCCATCCAGCCTTCTTTGTGAAAACCCCAAAGCTAACGATTCAACAATCATGGACTATAAATTTGCTTGACAAGCTTTTTTAGGATGTGCTACCTTATGAATGAATAATCATTCATTTTGAGCCCCAAAGATAAAGGAGTGGAGGCAGAACAATGGCAGAAGAAAAAAAGACAATACAATCAGTGAGCTTAGAGGGACGGGTATTTGACGTCCCCAAAGAGTTTCAGGAAAAAGCCCGCATTAAAAGCATGAAGCAGTACGAGGAGATGTACAAACAGTCCATTACCGATCCTGAAGGATTCTGGTCAGAAATGGCTGCCGACCTTGACTGGTTTAAGAAGTGGGATAAGGTGCTTGAATATGATTTCCCCAAGGCCAAGATTCAATGGTTCAAGGGTGGGAAATTGAATGTAAGCTACAACTGTCTGGACAGGCACCTGAAAACGTGGAGGAAGAACAAGGCCGCCCTTATCTTTCAGGGAGAACCCCCCGCCGAATCAAGAACAGTAACCTACCAGGAGCTTTATTATCTCGTCAATAGATTCGCTAACGTTTTGAAGAAAAAGGGTATCAAAAAAGGCGACCGGGTCACTATTTATATGCCCATGATTCTCGAACTCCCCATCGCCATGCT
Source organism: Pseudomonadota bacterium (assembly GCA_026388815.1). Lineage (GTDB taxonomy): Bacteria > Desulfobacterota > WTBG01 > JAPLJA01 > JAPLJA01 > JAPLJA01. Next base: position 5,227 of record JAPLJA010000203.1, on the reverse strand, counting down.
CGCCTGCACCAGAATCGGCGCAATTCACAGCATCGTATTCGGCGGATTCAGCGCTGACTCCTTGCGGGACAGGCTACAGAACTGCGCGTCAAAGTTTTTGATCACAACCGATGCCAGCTATCGGAGCGGCAGAGTTGTCCCCTTGAAAGAAAACGCCGATAAGGCCCTGGAAGAGTGCCCGAGCGTAGAAACCGTCATTGTTTATAACAGGACGAACAGCAAGGTTAGTATGAAGGAAGGCCGGGATGCATGGTGGCATGACGAGATGGCGGCCGAGGACATCAAGCCCTACTGTGAACCGGAACAGATGGATGCAGAAGACCCGCTCTTTATCCTCTATACCAGCGGCAGCACCGGCAAGCCCAAGGGTGTGCTCCATACCACAGGAGGCTACCTCCTCTATGTGCACGAAACCGTTAAGTATGTGTTTGATCTGAGAGATGAAGACACATTCTGGTGCACGGCGGATATTGGATGGGTTACCGGTCACAGCTATTGTGTGTATGGGCCCCTTTCCATGGGCGGAAGCAGCATCATCTTTGAGGGAGTCCCAAGCTGGCCCAAATATGATCGGTTCTGGGAGATTGTTGAAAAATATAAAGTTAATGTCTTTTATACCGCCCCAACCGCTATTCGTGCCGTTGCTGCACAAGGGGACAAGTGGGTTGAAATGCACGACGTGAGCAGCTTACGACTTCTTGGTACCGTTGGCGAGCCTATTAATCCCGAGGCGTGGATGTGGTACTATAACAAGGTTGGCGGAGGAAAGTGCCCCATTGTTGATACCTATTGGCAGACAGAAACAGGCGGACACATAATTACACCAATTGCCGGTGCCATGAAGATCAAGCCAGGTTCTGCGAACAGACCGTTCTTTGGCGTAGAAGCCGCGGTTATCCGTGAAGATGGTTCGCCCGCTGACGCAAACGAGGGCGGATATCTGGTTATCAAGAAACCCTGGCCGGGGATGATGAGGACAGTGTATGGTGACCCGGACAGATTTAGAGACACGTATTTTACCCAGTTTCCAGGACTGTACTATACGGGTGATGGCGCCAGACTTGATAATGACGGCGATTTCTGGTTAATGGGTCGCCTGGATGACGTCATCAACGTATCGGGCCACCGGATGGGTACAGCAGAAGTCGAGAGCGCCCTGGTGTCTCATTCGAAAGTGGCAGAAGCGGCAGTGGTTGGGATGCCTCATGAAATCAAGGGCCAGGGGATATACGCCTTTGTAACCCTCAACGTGGGGGTGCCCAAGACCGAGGAGCTCAAAAAGGAACTCATTGCCCATGTGCGCAAGGAGATAGGTCCTATTGCCACGCCCGATAAAATCCAGTTTGCTGATGGTCTTCCCAAGACCAGAAGCGGTAAAATCATGAGAAGGATCCTGAAGAAGATCGCTGCGGGTGAGATAAAGGATTTAGGAGACACCACCACCCTGTCTGACCCCTCAGTGGTTGATACCCTGGTTAAGGAACGGCAATAGGCGGTAAAGGAGTTTACGCCAGTGGAGAGGACAGAGAGGTTTACCGAAGAGGTCATCCATAAGGCAACCGATATCTACCATGATAACCCGGGCATAACCAAGGACGAGCTCATTTTCAAGCTCAAGCACGAGGTGGGCTTAAAGGGAACGGCAGATGACGTAAAGCAGTATGAAGCCTGGAAATTAAACCCCAATACTCTCCATAAACTGTTGGTCAAGATAGTAGAAATCGTTATTTTGCTTGAAGACTCTTCGCGGAGATTGGCGGGGAGGAAGAGGTCAATAAAATAAACAATGCCTGGAGGGCTTACCGTATTCCATGGATAGGAAAGACCACCTTCTTGATATAATTGACAACCCTCTCTGCCTCCCCCCATGTTTTTTCCTTAACAGCCCCGGTTGAATAGTGGGTTTTGTCTTTTAGGCTTCCGACGTCAAGCTCTGGCCCGAACATCATCCCTCCTACCGTCCCCAGAAAATCGTCCTTCGGCTCTAACTCATTTAAGATCGACCAGGCCAGCGTCCAGCTTCGAGCAGTCTTGTAGAGGTCATAACCACCACCACCCACTGCCAGTATCCGGGGTGACAGGCTTTTAATCACCTTCACGGTATCGCAGAATCCGTTGTTGGTCATGCTCAGGTGGGTGAGCGGATCAGAAACGTGCGTGTCGGCCCCCAGCTCTGCTATGATCAAAGCGGGATCAAATGCCTTCACCAGAGGGGGAACGGTTTCCTTAAAGGCATGGACGTATACTTCGTCATCGGAATCAGCCGCTAACGGTATATTGACATTGAAGCCCCTCCCCTTCCCTTTTCCAATCTCGTTCTCAAAACCAGACCAGGGATAGAGAGTTTTTCCGCTTTCATGGATGGAGATCGTGAGCACGCGGTCCTCTTCATAAAATGCGTCCTGAACCCCGTTGGAGTGATGAGCATCAATATCGATAAAAGCGATCTTGAGGCCTCTTTTTAAGAGGTGGCATATGGCGACTGCCACATCATTGATGTAACAGAAACCCTCGGCATGGTCATGGGCGGCATGATGAAAGCCGCCGAGGGGATTAAATGCAATATCGGCCTCTCCTGTTGCCAGCAGTTCAGCCCCAAGATACGTTGCCCCGGCGGTGAGGGCAGCATAATCATACATGCCAATAAAGATCGGGTTTTCTTCTGTGCCCAGTCCAAACCTGAGGATTTCAGGCCCCACGACAAGCCCGGGATGTTCGCCGGGATTTAATCCATACTCCATCATTTCCGGGGTGAGTCCGCCCAGGCTGGCGATCGCAAGGGTACGGATATATTCTTCGTCATGAAAAACGGTAAGCTGATTAAGACGGAGAGGCTCTGGTTGGATAATTTTGATCCAGGGGCGGTCTAAGAGGTTGTAACGTCGACAGAGTTCGTAAGTTAATTTGGCCCGGATGGGCTTGAAAGGGTGGGTAGGGCTGTATTCGTATTGAGCAAATTCATCCGAGTATATAAAAACTGATTGCAACTCCATTCCTTTTCAGGATAGTACCACAACCCGCATTCTTCAATCCAGAATATTCTTGCAGGGGGTTAAGAAATTCGTTAGTATTTTATTGCTATGTCCAAGGTAGCAATGCTTAACTGTTGCCCTGAGGTTGAGAGAAACGAAGTCTACAGCCTTCTCCTGCCCTCCACGATCTTTGAACGGTTTCAGATTGACCCCAAGACCTTTGAGAATGCCAGGGAAAAAAAAGTTGTCCAGATTGTCTCTCATGGATGCGGAGAGACCACCATAGAAGTCAGGCTGAATCCCGGGGATAAAGACTGTATCTTCTATATGGACGTGGCAGATTCGAGCGACCTGGTACAACTCCTCTGGAGCTTTATCAATATAAACGATCCCTCCGGCGAACGATTCAACACCGACGTTGATGAGTGCGGGAATGATCTCTGGCTCAAGTGGGGGACAAGAAACCTGAAAGAAGAATTGAGGTCTATGAAGGCGGGGTTGGCGCCGGGACAGACCCGGAGGGGATTGAGGTTAATGAACGAAGTAAACAGGTGTCTCGACACCTTCTGTTGTGTCCTCAATATCAAATCAATTTTCATGGAAGCTCTCTTTTACCACAATGCCATCATATACGAGAGGCATGGATTCAGGTACTTTGAAGGTGAAAAGCGAATGCGGAGAATCAACGAGCTTTTTCAGGCAGGAGGGAAGCTCTATGAAAAATTGGATGGTTCAACGCCTTTCAGACGGCGGGGGTTAGAAAAAACGGTGCGGGGCAGAAGCTGGGCAATCCATGATGGTATCTTGAATGACATCGTGGACGATATCTTAGATGAACCGTGGTATCCTCCCAAGATGTACCGTATGGTTGGTCAATACTACAACATTGACACCTTCCCTGGCGGATCCTATTAAACAAAGGAGCGTTAAGACACCACCCCCTCCATTTTTCTTTTGCAGTTTAAAGCAAAGCGCCTTTTTGATGTGAGGATTGCAGATGACAATTTTTGTCTTGGAGGGGTTGAAAATCCCAACACAGCAGTCATTAATTCCAAAAATTTCTTGACAGAAAATGTTTATCTATGATACTCAACACACCTTACTGAATGGACATTCATCCGTCAGTTTAATAATTAATGACACCACTTAGATAATGGTTGGCTATAAAAAAGCAGATTGAAGTCTCAAGAATAAAAGGATAGGGGGAAAGTTAAATTTGAATTTATGGGAGGAGGAAAATCAGCATGGCATATGATGCAGTTAAAATGAAAGACTGGCAGATTTCAGAAGCGGCCGAGGTAAACATGCCCACGCATGAGGCATGGCAAGAAAGGCTGGGCCTTAAAAAGGATGAAGTCATTCCTTATGGCAAACTGTGCAGGCTCGATTTTATGAAAATCATCGAGCGTCTCAAGGAGAAACCTGATGGCAAGTATGTTGAGGTCACTGCCATTACCCCCACCCCCTTGGGAGAAGGCAAGACTACTACTACCATGGGTATCCTGGAAGGATTGGGGAAAAGAAAGAAAAACGTCGGTGGCTGTATCCGTCAGCCTTCGGGCGGTCCCACCATGAATATTAAGGGCACTGCTGCCGGGGGTGGCAATGCACTGCTCATCCCCATGACCGAGTTTTCCATGGGGCTTACCGGAGACATCAACAACATCATGAATGCCCACAACCTTGCCATGGTTGCCCTGAATTCCAGGATGCAGCATGAGGCAAATTACACCGATGAACAGTTGGCCAAGCGCAAACTGAAACGTCTGGATGTCGACCCCAAGAACGTTGAAATGGGCTGGATTATAGACTTCTGTGCGCAGGGTTTGCGCAATATTATAATGGGATTGGGCGGCAAAATGGATGGGTTCTTAATGCCGTCTAAGTTCGGCATTGCTGTGAGTTCTGAACTGATGGCAATCCTGTCGATTGTTCGCGACCTGCCGGATTTGCGGGAAAGGCTGGGGAAAATCATTGTAGCTTACGACAAACAGGGGAAACCTGTCACTACGAGCGATCTCGAATGTGCTGGTGCCATGGCAGCCTTTATGGTGAGCACCTTAAACCCGACCCTGATGTGCACTGTAGAATATCAGCCCTGCATGGTCCATGCTGGCCCCTTTGCCAATATTGCCGTTGGCCAGTCTTCCATCATCGGAGACCGGATCGGACTCAAGCTGTTTGATTATCACGTAACTGAGAGCGGTTTTGGATGTGACATTGGTTTTGAAAAGTTCTGGAATGTGAAGAGTCGT
>JAPLJA010000185.1 GCA_026388815.1 Pseudomonadota bacterium | reverse complement strand
CTATGCGCATTCGCTCGGCTTGTGACAATGCGATAAGTGCCTTCTGGATGTCCAGACGACCTCCATCATGCATGTCTTGATACCATTTCTCCTGTTGCCTCTTCCATTGGATACTCTCAAGAAGGCTCTCTTCATCGATAAGTTGAGGATCACGCAATGCAACCCAAACCCCATCCCATTCAGGACCCATCAAGATATTCAGATCCTTTGCATCTGTTTGAATTGCTTTTAATGATCTCTTTAAAAGATCTCCTGGCATCGCTAACGGACGATAATTCTCATTTATATCTTTAGCTAACATGAGGAGTTTCAATCTTCTTTCATGCTGAGAGGTCGCCATGATTTCAGCAAAGGTAAACACGCTGAGATAGATTTTCAAAGATTTGCGTAGCTTCTTTATCAAGTCCAGACCGCTCTGGTCGTCAAGAAGTCGATTAATTACACTTGTATCAAAGTAACAGATAACTATCTTGAACTTTCTCATTCCTTATCTTCACGATGACACATACTGATTATAGCAGGTAATCACATCATCCCAGCCTGCCTGTCCGCTGATATAGGTCTGATACTTCTCAATTACCTCATTCCACTCCGCACACCCTGCAGTTGGGCTGCCTTCCTGGGTGACGGTAAATGTTTGGCCTGCAATAGTGATTGTTCCAGTCCTTTGACTTCCAGCATTAGCAGATACTAAATATTTTACCACTCCATTACTTATCCCACTGCTGCCGGATGTGACTGTTATCCACGATACATTGCTCGCCGATGCCCAGTTACAACAACTCTCTGTGGTCACATTCAGGTATCCTGCTCCACCAGAAGTACTGAAAGTTTGACTCGCTGGGGATAATGAATAAGCACACGCAATACCTGACTGTGTTACCGTGAATATCTGCTCAGCAAAACTAATATTGCCTGTTCTCGAACAGGGGCTTGTATTTGAATTAACAGAATAATATACAGTCCCACTGCCAGTTCCACTATTTCCAGATGTAATTATAATCCATGAGGCGTTGCTTTGTGCAGTCCAATTACAGATTGTGGTAGGGGTAACATCAATATAACCTGTCCCGCCAGCGGAGGCAAACGATTGAGTTACAGGTGATATCTGAATACATAATGACGATATAAAGTCCACATTTGAGGTGTTCGAACCATTAATGACTACAGATCTTGTTGAAGGTGTAAAGGAATAACATGACTTGGTCGGGGTAACCGTGTAGTTACCATTATGGAGGTTTTTGAAACTGTACCTCCCGAGAGAATCTGTTAATGTCGTTGACGAAATGGAGCCAGATAAAAGCATAGTGACTGCTTCTATCACCTCACCGGTTATGGTCCCGGTAATGGAATATAATCCCGATCCAGCCCGAACCGGCCATACATAACCGTAGACATAACCGTAGTCGTAGAATTTATTGTAGCTGTTCACTTCGCCATCCAACATATAGACGTACCACGCACACTGTTGATCGGAGGCGCGCGTAGAAGAAGACCAGTAAGGCCAGTAGATGTCGGCCTGCACATTGGTAAAAGGATGGCCTGCAGGGATGGCAGGGTTGTATTGTGAAAAATCAGTCAGGCTGTGCAGTTCTTTACGGTTGGGAAGACGCCAATCCGTATAGCCGAAGTTCGGGTAGTTTCCTGCGTTCATTCCTGCCACATAGTCAAGGGCCTGTTGCCAGGTTTTAGTGCGGTTTGGTAAATCCGCGTTTTTTGCCCACATAAGACCGGTGAGGTTATCGGTCACCGTCCCATTACCCTGGTCTATGAATCTTGGACTCGGCCAGGGAAATCCTGCCTGCATCTCCCCGTCCTGGCCGGTCCCGGAACAGGGAACCTCATTGCCATATGTGTCAAAACACTTTGTCTGGCCGGTCTGAGGTAGATTCACGGTGCCTGCAAAGGCAAACGAGGTTAGGAAGAAGGAACTTATTAATAAGGAAAAGATCTTTTTTATTGGCCTACCTCCTTTAAAAACGAAAGAGCCCCCACCAGCACTCACGCTGATAGGAGCTTATTTCAAAATTCCTGAAAATAATACCCACTTCCCCCGAACACAGACAACTCCTGTTAAAAAGGCTATCTATTTGTTTTGATATGGGGATTTATAGCACTTTTATTTGAGAATGCAAGGAAATAACCCAAGAAGGGAACCGGTTTCTCATTGACAGATTGAGAGGCATTCGGTAAAAAAGCAGGTGCTGAAAACATCTTTGGAAGGAGAGGTTGAAACGTGGCACAAGAAAATTTACGAGCTGATACGGTAATTGAGACTAATCTCCAGGGTCTGAAACTGTCAGCAAAGGGGAAGGTCCGTGATATCTATGATCTGGGAGAGCACCTGCTCATCATTGCCACTGACCGCATTTCCGCCTTTGATGTGGTCCTGCCTGATCCTATCCCCTTCAAGGGAAAGGTTTTAAACCAGATTTCACGATTCTGGTTTGAGAAGATGGGGGACATGGTCAGTCATCACCTCGTCACTACGGAGGTGGATGACTTCCCAAAAGCCCTTCATAAGTATCGTGAAATCCTCGAGGGAAGGAGCATGCTGGTAAAAAAGACTAACCCCCTTCCTGTGGAATGTGTAGTAAGGGGCTACCTTTCCGGTTCGGGCTGGAAGGAATACCAAGAGGGTGGATCTGTCTCCGGTGTAGTGCTGCCCCCTCATCTCCTTGAGTCATCCAAGCTCCCGGAGCCGCTTTTTACCCCTTCAACCAAGGCGGAGATAGGGACTCATGATGAAAATATCAATTTTGAAAAAGTAGGTAAGATTATTGGTAAAGACTTGGCACGCAGAATCAAGGAGATCAGCCTGGAGGTCTACAAAAAAGCTGTAAAGATTGCTGAAAATAACGGTATCATCATTGCTGATACCAAATTTGAGTTTGGAATGAAAGATGGTGACCTGCTCCTCATCGATGAATTGTTAACCCCTGATTCTTCACGTTTTTGGCCTCGTGATCAATACGAGCCGGGCAGACCGCAGGCGAGTTTTGACAAGCAGTTTGTGAGAGACTACCTCATCTCGATCAACTGGGATCGGAAGCCCCCCGCCCCCAATCTGCCAGAAGATATCATTGTAAAAACCAGTGAAAAGTATCGAGAGGCTTACCGGAGGCTTACTGGGAAGGAATTAGACTAATACAAGTGCAATAAGTAAAATGTCATTGCGAGGAGTCCCGAAAACATTCGGGGCGAGGAAGCAATCTCTTGTTTCTGTGGTGAGATTGCCACGCTCCTTTTCTGATTCAATCTCTATCTGTTTTAAATATTTGAGGTCCGATTTGAGGGTGGCATTTTCCTTGAGGAGCCGGTCCTTTTCTTCTTCCCATGCTGTTTTTTCTTGTATGAAGGACGTCTTTTCCTTCATCAGTTCCTGATTTTCAAGGTGCAACCTTGAGTCTTCCACGCTCAGCTTGAGATACCTCTCAAGAAGGGTCGTGAAGTGCTGAGCAATATCTTTCCTCTTGCTCTCAGGATAATTCTCGGTAAATCGCTTGAAAGCGAGGAAAGCATTGGGATAATCAGGGCTGAGTTCAGGGGAGGAAAGGTAGGAAAGGCCGAGGTTGAACAGCTCTTCATCTGTAAGACTTTCTTCCTGTTGCATCCCTGTATTCGTTGCCTCTTTTCCCTCTCCCAGGGGAGAGGATGGGGAGATTATTCCCTTTCTTGTCCCCCCGCAACCAATTACAAGGGCAAAGATGAACAAAAGGAATGCCAGCCTTGATCTAACGTGTATCACTGCCTCTCTTCCTTTACATAATTGCTGCCCGGTAACGTCTTGGCATATTCCTTGAGTTCTGCGGCCAGTTCGGCAATCTGAAGAGGACTTTCAAATGCCTTGCCCCCATTAATTACCGCTGCTATCGAGATGGTCAAGAGGGGGAATTTCTGCTCTGTTCCCTGTCGATCCTTTCCGAGGATGAATCCCGTTTTTCTGTCGGCCTCACTATAGAATTTTACTATTCTGCGATCGAATTCTTTTGTCACATAACTGCAGACTCTGTCCACCTGAGAAGGTGAGGTAATAACCACAAAGTCATCGCCACCGATGTGACCGACGAAGTCACCATCCTGCCCGGCATGAGAAGCCGCCTCTTTGAGGATTGCTGCCACCTCCTTGATAACCTCGCTTGCCCAGGCGTAACCGTATTTGTCAGCAAACGGTTTGAAGTTATCTAAATCAGTATGGCAGAGGGCAAAGGATTTTTTCTCCCGGAGAAGTTCATTCAGGGTTCTCTCAATTGCCACATTACCGGGTAAGCGTGTCAGGGGACTTGCATCTATATTCAGTTCCTCAAGTTCTTTGAGCCTTTTTGCCATGTTTCTGAAGAATTGAGCCAGTTCTCCCACTTCGTCACCACTCGTAATCTTGGGATCAAAGTCAAAGTCACCTTGGGCAATAAACTGGGTTGCCTTGCCAAGTTTTTTAATCGGAGATGAAAATGTATAGGTGAAGAAAAAAGCCAGAAAGATTCCTATGAGGAGACTCAGCAGACAGAGTGAAAAGGTAATGTTGAGTGCCTTCCGCCCCTCGAGATGGGAAACCTTCATCTTCTCATCAATGGATTCTTCCGCTATAGTCTCCAAGTGCCTTACCTTCATGACCAGGGTATCCATTTTCTCTTTCAGTTCTTTTTTTGAGACCTCAGAGGCTTCTTCGTTCCTTTTTTCAACGATAAGTCTAACCTCTTGCAGGAAGAAGGAATCATAATCCTCGTGGAGGTCAGATATCTCTGAAAGAATAGATCCCCACTTAAAAGGAAGAGATCCTTTCAGGGAAAGGAGATCTTTTTTGAATTCTTTGCTCCTATCCCAGAAGAGCTGTTCAATTGACTTGTCCTGGAGGATAGAGAATCTCCTTTCGCACCGTTCTTGAGCAAACAGATCATCCATCATTGTTTTACTCTTGTTAATGATCTCAAATTCCTCTTTGAGGAGGGAATTGGTAATCTGGTTCAGATTCATTAAACTTTGTAACACATAAATCCCTACCACTACGGTCAATAAGGCCATCGTGAGGTAACCGATAAACATCTTCTTGGCAATCGTTAATTTCATGGGATGGAAAAGAAAAAGAATTATCCTGTTGTGAGGAAACTAACATGGGAAGGCACGTTTTTCAAGGAAATATTTGGAGGTCTCTGAAAAACAGTGTTCCTCGTTGCTCAATAACATTTTTTCGACAATTCTGCATCTCGCTCCACTGCAAATTCGGAACTCGCTTGCGCTCAAACAGCCGAATTTGCCACCGTTTCGCTTGATGCGAATTGTTACCGAAAAAATCTTCAATTCGCACTCGGAACCCCGTTTTTTACTTCTTTAGAGCTCTCATTTGGTTACATGAGGGAAGAGGGTACTTTGGCTTACTGGAGAAGCACAGAAAAGGGCTGGCTGTCGAAGTGACTGGGGAGGGGGATGTTCATGAGATGAAGTATGGAAGGCGCAAGATCAACGATGCTGTAGTTGCTGTTCATATCATGCCCTCTCAGGTAGAGAAAGGCATCAGCGTAGGTGTGCATACCGGTGAATTTACCTTTCCCGAAGAGAGACTCTTTGCTCATCGAACCTTTTATATCATACCCGGGCAGTCCGTGGAGTACGAGATCAGGTGCCCGGTTGAGATAGGGACCGGAGAAAATCTCTTCCTTGCGAAAAATCTGTTCTATGATTGGAGTAGAAGGAGCAGAAGGATAACGTATCCCCATGAGACCTTCGGTCAGCTCTTTCCGTAAAGCCTCATATTCTTTCCCTGGCTCCACACAGCCGCTGGGCATACGACCTTTCAGGTTGATGCAGAGTCTTCCTGGATCCAGGACAAATGCTTTACTTTCAGGGTGGATATCAGAAAAAGAGCCAGGGGGGTCCTTTTTCAACTTGAGATACCCCTTTTCTTTGAGCCACGTGTTGGGAAATACCTCCTGTTTCAAGGCGCAGAACCCATGGTCTGCCATGATCAGCAGATGGCAGTGCTTTGGCAATGAATCTACCAGTTCTCCTATAATAGTGTCCACCTGAGTATAGTAATCGATAAATTTCTTATGGTATGCCCCCTGAAGATGAAGAGGTTCCATGGCTCGTTGTTTAAGAAATATTTGAGAGCCTCTCCTCTCTTCTGGAGCGTGTAAAAGAGGTCAGTGAAGAACTCTTCCTTTTTTTCCGCTGCCTCTTCGTAATTCACATCAATCCGGTAATCCATTGTTTTTAACTTCGGATAGAGTGATTGAGGATAAATCGCCTTTTGCAGATCCAGAGCTACGAAGCCTGAGATCAATACCCCGTTGATTTCTCTGGCAGGGTAGGTCTGGGGGATGTTGATGGCTATTGTCCGTTTTCCCTGCGTTGCAATGAGATCCCAGAGGAGAGGGGATTTAATATGGGAAAAATTGGGGAAGTATGGATCATAAGAATAGTCTTTCAGATCGATAAACCCGAAGATGCCGTGCTTGCCTGGGTTGACACCGGTCATGAAAGTGGTCCAGGCAACAGAAGAGACAGGAGGGATTGAGGACCGCATCTTCCCGGACCCCCCTTCTTTCAGAATTGCGGCAAGGGCAGGCATTTTCCCAGTATTGACCAGATGCCCGATGAGGTCATAGGGGACACCATCGAGGCCAATCACTGCTACCTTGTTTTTACCCTGTGCCTTCGAAAAAATATTCTTGAACGCCATTTCTATTCGCTGTTACAAAACTATCCGTAAGCTCTCAGCTTTCAGCGCTCAGCTTTCAGTTAAAAGCTGTCAGCCATCAGCTATTAGCTGTCAGCCATTTTTAAAAGATAATTTAGCTGAAAGCTGAGAGCTGATCGCTTCTTACTGAGCGCTGACAGCTTTAATTCATAACCTTTCTTTAGCCTGATACAGGGTATTCAGAAGCTCATAGGGCACATTCAGGTTTCCTCTGCCCGTCCCCAGATCAATCCCGCTTCCCCCGTTTCCATGAAAGTCACTCCCGCCTGTGACGATCAGACCATACCTGTCTGCCAGGCGTTGATACTCAAGCGTCTCTTTTTCAGAATGTTCGGGATAAAAAACTTCAATCCCCTTAAGTCCGGCCTCCACTAACCTCTTGACTACAGGGTCAAGTTCCGCTGGCCCTTTACAGTTCAGGGTAAAGGGATGTGCTAATACAGGGACTCCTTGAGCATCTAAGATAAGAGCTACAGCATCAGACGGGGGAAATCTTACCTTTTCCTCATATGCGGGAGCGCCTTTTTTCAGATATTTTTCAAAGGCCTCTTGTTCACTCCTCACGTAGCCCTTTTCAACCATGAAACGGGCAAAATGTGGTCTCCCAACCTGTCCTCCACCGGCCCGTTTCACTACCTCTTCATAGGGGGTCGGCATGCCCAGGCGCGTGAGCTTCTCAGCTATGCGGGGATTCCTCTCGGCACGAAATTTCTGGAGTAGTTTGAGCTTTTCGCGGAGAGCTTCATTCTGATTATCAAAGAGGTAGCCCAGCAT
>JAPLJA010000027.1 GCA_026388815.1 Pseudomonadota bacterium | reverse complement strand
GGGAAGTTTGCCACCGGGAGTTTATACTGTAACTTTTTCCAAATCCGGCTATCAGACTATAACTAAAACAAATGTAACTGTTACTGCAGGACAGGCAACAACACTCGATGTTCAACTCCCCATTTCTCTTTCTGGAACTGTTAGGGATATGTCTACAGATAATCCCATAACAAGTGTGACAGTTTCAACTCTTGGAACAAATACACAAACAGATATTAATGGTTATTATGCATTGGGTAGTTTAAGCCCTGGTGTCTATGACGTCGCCTTTTCTAAATCTGGTTATCAGACAATTACCGTAACCAATGTGGTTGTAACCGCCGGGCAGGGTACAACGCTCAATACTTATCTAACCACCCCCGGTCCCCTAAACATAACCACATCGAACCTTGCCCCCGCAGAAGTTAATGTGGCATATAATGATAGAGTCCGCATCACAGGTGGGACATGGCCCTATATCTACTCTGTCGCCTCTGGTACACTTCCCCCAGGATTGGCCCTTGACACTTCATACGGCAACATCTCAGGCACACCAACCACGGCAGGTTCTTATACCTTTACCATTGGTGTAATAGACAAGCTCAATGCCTATGCAGAAAGAGAATTCACTCTTGTAGTAACTCAGCAACTTACAATCACGACTAGTTCTCTCACACGTGGTGCTAAAGGGATGCCATATTCTTTTAGTATACAAGCGAGCGGCGGAAGCCAACCGTATAACTTCATCAATAGCACGCAGCATACTTATAACTTGAAAGCCTCATCAGTTTTGTGGAGTAGCGCTAAAAGCTTGTGTGAAAGCTCCGGAGGTTATTTAGCAACCATAACATCTTCTGATGAAAATTCAACAGTTACTAATTTAGCTGTGCAGAGTGGAAAAGATGCATGGATAGGGTTTACAGACTCTGAATCTGAAGGAAAGTGGAAATGGGTAACTATCGAATCAGTAACGTATACACATTGGGCGAGTGGAGAACCCAATAATGATGGCGATGAGGACTGTGGAGAGATAAGAAAAGATGCTAACCCTTCCTATTACTGGAATGATGCGAAATGTTCTGAATCACAAAATTACATCTGCGAATATGATGGCTTACCGCCCGGAGTTTATTTATATACAAACGGTAACGTTGCAGGCACGCCTCTTAAGACGGATACTTATCAATTTACTGTAGAGGTTCTAGATGATTCAGGGCGGACAGAAGAAAAAACATTTACTCTTTACGTTGACGATCCTCTGACAATTACAACCTCCCGGCTCAATGATGGTGTGATCGGTTCTGACTATAATCAGACTTTGAATGCATCTGGCGGTTATGGCGCGTATAACTGGTCGATTTATTCAGGAAACCTGCCATCGGGACTGTCGTTAGACAGTAAGACCGGCATAATTTCAGGCACTCCCACCGAAGCAACCTATACCACAATAGTTTTATCCGTTTCTGACGATGATGACCGTATTACTTACAAAGACTTTACCATTCAGGTCGTAAATCCTTTGCAAATCCTAACTACATCTTTACCTGACGGCCTCAAGAATGAATATTACTCAGAGGCAATCCGCCTGGATGGCGGTATTAAGCCCTTCACCTTTAGTTATGCAGGCCAGCTTCCAGCAGGATTAACCTTGAATACATCCACAGGCGTTATATCCGGAACGCCCACAGCATCTGGTTTAACTAACGTAAGCATAACGGTTACTGATAGCACTTATCCAACCCACCAATCAGTTACCCAAAATCTCAGTATCCGGATCACCACTCAGTTGGTCATTACTACATCGGCTGTCCTTCCCAATGCCAAAAAGGGGATTACCATTAATCCTATTTTACTTGTTGCAAAGGGGGGGGTGTCACCCTACAGTTGGGCCTTGATAACTGGGCTCATGCCAGCCGGGATGAACCTGAATCAGCAGACTGGTGAGCTTACCGGTCTTCCCACAAACAAAGGCGATTTTGTTTTTACCATTAATGTAACAGATACCAATGGTGCGACAGCCCAGAAGGAGTTCTTCTGGCATGTATCCGATACCCTATCCATTATGACCGGTGCTATTCCCGATGGAGCCAAAGATATTCCCTACAGTTTTACACTTATTGCCACTGGTGGACTTCAGCCTTATTCATGGAGGCTAAAGAATGGTACCTTACCAACTGGGTTATCCATAAATGGGAGCACAGGCACAATCTCAGGGAACCCCACTACAAAACAAACCTTTTCATTTACTATAGAAGTGAGCGACAGCGACAGCCCCGCTCAAACGGCTGAAAAGACCTATATTATGGAAGTCCTTGATGATCTCTATATCTATACCAAAACAATTCCCAACGGGAGGATTAACGAGCCATATACGACAACTGTAATGGCTAAGCTGGGGACACCTCCCTACTCGTGGAGACTGGAAAGCGGAGTCCTGCCTACTGGGTTTACCTTGATAACATCTCCAAGCGTGGCAACCCTTGAAGGCACACCTACGGCATCAGGAACTTATACCTTCTCTCTTGAGGTAAGCGACTCTGGCACACCGGTTAAACATGCAACACGGCAATTTACCATAGATATTTATGGTGATGTAAAGTTTGAAACTACCGCTCTTAAGACTGCAAACAGGGGAATTCCGTATTCAGATAACATAATCGTTTCAGGTGGTACCCTGCCGTATTCTTATAAGCTGACGTCAGGAAATCTTCCGCAAGGATTGACTCTAAATTCAACGTCCGGTCATATTTCAGGAACACCGGACAGCACAACAAGCCAGAGCAGTACCTTTACTGTTAGAGTAATTGATTCAGGCAGTCCGCCAGATTCAGTTGAGAAGGAATTTGTTATCTATGTGGTTGATCCGCTCTCCATAACAACACAGGATATCCAGAGCGCTTTGCAGAAATCCTTTTACCAGACCACCTTCTCGGGCCAGGGAGGGTTATCCCCCTATCACTGGTCTATCCAGAGCGGAAACCTGCCCCAGGGGCTGCAACTCGACGAAGCAACAGGTGTTTTATCAGGCATTCCCGTTGTGTGCGGTACCTTCGACTTTACCGTGCAATTGACAGACTCCTCCCCAGTACCGAATACAACAATGAAGACATTCAACCTCAACGTGGTATGCTCCGATGGCTATGAACTTTCAGGCAAGGTTTCTACATTGTCTGACGTAATTATGGTTCTAAGCGGAAATACATCTGCGACGACCACTACTGATACTTCTGGAAGTTATAAATTTCAGCACCTCACCAATGGCACCTATACAGTGACACCCAGTAAATCAGGATATACCTTTAATCCTACAAACAGACAAGTTACAATCAACGGGGGGAATCAAACAGGTATTGATTTTACAGCATTAGCTCTTTCTTTTGTTACTAATATATCTTCTGTTACCGTTCCCGTACCTACCAGACGATAACCTTAGCTGCTGCTGAGGACAGCGATACCACCAACGGCACTGCTACCATCAGGATTAGTGCTTCTGGCATGAGCAGCAAAGATATAACTGCTACTGAGCAAGATAATGATACCCTTTCTTTTGTGACCAGCACAGATTCAGTGACCGTCCCAGAGGGGAGCACCGCGAGCTTCCAGGTGAAGTACCTACCAGACGATAACCTTAGCTGCTGCTGAGGACAGCGATACCACCAACGGCACTGCTACCATCAGGATTAGTGCTTCTGGCATGAGCAGCAAAGATATAACTGCTACTGAGCAAGATAATGATACCCTTTCTTTTGTTGCCAGCATAGATTCAGTTACTGTGCCCGAAGGTAGCACAGCCACCTTTCAGGTCAAGCTGTCAGCACAGCCGTCATCTACAGTCACAGCATTGGTAAGCTATACGAGTGGTGACAGTGACATCACGGTTCAGTCCGGGTCGAGCTTGAGCTTCACTACCTCCAACTGGAACACCTACCAGACGGTAACATTAGCGGCTGCTGAGGACAGCGATACAGCCAATGGTACTGCGACGATTCAAGTGAGCGCTACAGGCATTAGCAGTAAGAGTATAACTGCGACTGAGCAGGATAATGATACAGAAGTATGTACCGGCTCAACCATTAATGTAGGGATAGTTTCTGCCTGTGCTTCAGGCAACCAGGTAGAGGTACCAGTTACTATTAATGATATTGCAGGGGAAACAGGTTGCAACTTCTCGGTATCATTTGACAAGACCAAGCTCCAGTATACTGGTAAGACCTCAGGAACAATGGGTGGAACCCTTCTAGTGGCGTCAGTCAGTGATATAAATGCTGCTGGCGTAGTTCAACCCATTGTCACCTTTGATGATGGTGGCCCTACCTCAGGTACTATCTGTAAATTCGAGTTCACCTTGCTTTCTCCTATTGCAGAGGGTTCTCAGATTGATCTCACCATTGGTAACATCAATGCACCAACTGTCACTTTTTGCGGAAAAAACGGGGCGGTTGCATGCGGGGGAGAAAATACAACTTGGGCAGACGTTATAGTAGAGTATAATAATTATGTAAGTGGTAATGTTACCTGGGATGAAGTAATTGCTGCCTATCAGGCATACGTTAGTCAATAAAGGAGCATTTTAGTTGTTCCTATAGTAATGATGTGAAGCTACCAATAATGAGGGGTGAAGATATTCCCTGTTTTAATCTTCACCCCTTTCATTTGTTGTGCGCACCTATTGCCTCTCGCCCACTGACTGTTACGATTAGCTATCAGCTTTTAAGCGGTCAGCTTTTAATTCTCCCAACTTGCAACGTGCATCTTGAATCTTATTCGCTGCCTAAATCCCTTGACACCACTCCCTGTAATCGATAATAATTCTCTTCAGACTATTATCTATAAACCGGAGGGTATCCTGCCATGGCAAAGATTCTGGTAGTGGATGATGAAGAGCATATCCGATTCCTGTATAAACAGGAGCTAACAGAAGAAGGCTATGAGGTTACCCTGGCAGCGAATGGCAAGGAGTGCCTGGAAATAATTGATGCGAAGAATCCGGATCTCGTGGTTTTAGATGTCCGGATGCCCGTGATGGATGGGATTGAGACCCTCGGGCGGATCATCAACAAGAGGAAGGACATACCGGTCATTTTGAACACTGCTTACTCTTCTTACAAAGATGACTTCATGACCTGGGCGGCTGAGGCTTATGTTGTGAAGTCATATGATTTAAGCGAGTTAAAGATAAAAATCAAGGAGATCATCAGCCGGAAGAAAGGGTCTCCATGAAGATCATCGCAATGATCCTGGCCGGAGGAAAAGGTGAAAGGTTATACCCCCTGACCAGGGACCGGGCCAAGCCTGCAGTTCCCTTCGGAGCCATTTACCGGATTATCGATTTCTCGTTGAGCAACTGCGTTAATTCAGGGATCCGGAGAATCTACGTATTAACCCAGTACAAATCGCTCTCCTTAAACCGTCACATCCAGCTCGGCTGGAACATCCTGCCAAATAAGCTTGGCGAATTTATCAATGTCATCTCCGCCCAGCAGAGAATCGACGAACACTGGTACCGGGGTACAGCAGATGCCGTTTTTCAAAATATCTATACACTCGAACAGGAACGGCCGGACCTGGTCCTCATCCTGGCAGGAGATCATGTGTATAAGATGGACTATCGCAAACTGATCCAGTTCCATCTCGAGAAAAAGGCTGATCTCACCATCCCGGTAATTGAAATGGAAAAGGGCAGTTCCAGAGAGTTTGGCGTGATTGAAGCCGATCCGGACTACCGTATCTCTGGTTTTGCTGAAAAACCGGTCAAGCCCAAGACCGTACCTGGCAAACCGGAATCCATTCTTGCCTCGATGGGTATCTATGTATTCAACACGGAACCCATGGTGAGAAGGCTGATTGAGGATGCCAAGACAGACAGCCAGCATGATTTCGGCAAGAATATCGTTCCATCCATGATCAGGAGTGACCGGGTATTTGCCTTTCCTTTTGAGGAGGGAAGCAGGGGCATGCCGTACTGGAAAGATGTGGGGACAATCGATGCGTATTTTGCTGCAAACATGGACCTGCTTGCTCCGGAACCGGCATTTGATATCTTTGATCGAACGTGGCCGATTTATACCCATGAGGAGTCCCACCCCCCGGTAAAAATTATCCTCACCGATAAAGAAATGGGAAAAGCAGACGGCATTGCCCTCAATTCCATCATCTCCGGGGGATGCGAAATCAGGGGAGGCAGAGTAGAATATTCTCTCCTTTCACCTGCCGTCAGAGTGGAAATGGATGCGGAGGTAAGTAATTCTATCCTGCTTAATGAGGTGAAGGTAAGCAGAGGTGCTCAGATCAGGCATGCAATTATTGATAAAGGGGTGGAAATACCGGAAGGCATGAAAATCGGTTTTAATCTGAAGGAGGATGCAAAGAAGTTTACCGTTACGGAATCAGGGTTCGTGGTGATCCCCCGTTGGATAAGGACATAAGAAAAAGCCGAAGAGAAGGAGGAAGAAATGAGTGAAGAGATGACAACTATTAGGGAGGTGTACTGTGATACAGATTGATAAAGATGAATGTACCGGATGTGCAGGATGTATTGATCTCTGCCCTACCATAACCTTAACCCTGCGCGATGATAAGTCCTGGTGGAAGACACCGCCGTGTAAATCAGCCTGCAGGGATGCCTGCCCGATTCACATGAATGTGCCAGGGTATATCTACTATACAAAACAGGGTGATTACAAAAAAGCCTATGAGGTCCTCAGGGAAACAAACCCACTCCCAGCTATCTGTGGTCGAGTGTGCTACCATCCCTGTGAAGATGCCTGCAACCGGGGAAGCATCGATCAGCCACTCTCTATCGCTTCCTTAAAGAGATTTATCGCAGATCAGAACGATGGGGGGACTCCAGAAGTGCCCAGGATTGACAAGAACGGTAAGAAGGTGGCTATCGTGGGAAGCGGTCCGGCTGGACTTACGGCTGCCCATGACCTTGCGCTATCAGGGTACGATGTGACCGTATTTGAGGCCCTCAAAGAACCAGGCGGCATGTTACGATATGCGATCCCTGAATACCGCCTGCCCAAGGAGATTTTGAAAAAAGAGATCAAGTATATTGAGCAATTGGGAGTTCAGATCAAGACAAATGCTAAAGTTGGAGAACAGGTAAAGCTTGAAGAATTGACAAAATCATACCATGCCGTTTTCTTTGCTACCGGGGCGACGAAGGATGTGAAACTCGGGATACCCGGAGAGCAGACTCCCGGTGTTGTATACGCCCTTGACCTCTTACGGGATGCAACTGTAGGGAAAAAAGTTGCGATCGGCAAAAGCGTGGTAGTAATAGGAGGAGGCAACAGCGCCATTGATGCTGCCAGAGTCTGCCGCCGCCTTGGAGGCAAGGTGACCATCATCTACCGGCGGTCACGTGCTGAGATGCCTGCGTATCCTTCTGAAGTGGAAGCAGCTGAAAGAGAAGGCATAGAAATCGTTTTCTTAGCTGCCCCCACGAAGATCGTTGCTGCAAACGGCAAGGTCTCAAAAGTAGAGTGTATCAGAATGAAACTGGGCGCTGCTGATGCGAGCGGCAGGCCTGCGCCTGTTCCGCAGAAGGGTTCAGAGTTTATGGTTGATGCTGATACCATTATACCTGCAATTGGTCAGGCCCCGGACCCTGAATTACTGAAAGGAATGGGTTTAAAACTTTCCAAGCAGAAAAGACTCCTGGTTGATGAAAATAGTATGAATACCAGCATGAAAGGCATATTCGCCGGAGGTGATGTGGTGACAGGACCGTTATCCGTGGTAGAGGCCATGGCTTCTGGGAGGAAGGCAGCATGCTCTATTGATAATTATCTGAAGGGAGAATCGTTAAAAAGTTGCGAAGCTGAAAAAAGGGTACCGGAAAAACTCACTGATGAGGAAATAGCAAATTTAAAGAAGCGATTTCCTTCCCGGAATAGGGTGAAGATGCCTGAGTTGCCTGCTGACAAACGGGTAAAAGACTTTAAAGAGGTAGAGCAAGGGTATAGCGTAGAACAGGCACGGGAGGAAACGGAGCGCTGCATGACAACGTGCATATTCTGTGAGGTTTGCTGGAAGGTATGTCCGGCACAGGCAATCACCATCAATGGAAAAGGTCAACAAGCTATCTAACCGGGATGAGCAATCTCGTTAAAGGAGGGAAACATGGGAAAGAAATATGATCTGGTCATCGTAGGCGCTGGACCTGCCGGTTTAATGGCTGCCAAGGTTGCCGGAGAAAATGGTCTGCAGGTTGCCCTGTTGGAGAGAAAGGCCAATATTACCAACATATATAGAGTGGACGGCGGCTTCATGGCACCGATGAATGAATACACGTTTGGACACACCATGACCTTCAATCCTGAAGCAAAGCGGATTGGCTTTCCCGTGGCAGGTTTTTCCATTCGCTATGAAGGTCCCTGGAATAATGGCTATGGGTTTGATGTGTGGTCTCCCAGTGGTAAGTACCGGGTCTCCTTTGGTAAACGGGAAGAACAGAGAAAGGATCCCAAGAGGAATCGTATGGCGGTAGCTTTTGACAAAGGATTGATATTGAAAGCTTTACTGGAGGATGCTCAGGCAGCGGGAGTGGAGGTTTTCCCGGCCACGCAGGCGACAGGGGTTGAAAAGAAAAAAGACAGTGTAGTAGTACAGACAGAGGCAGGAGAAACATTTGAGGGCCTCTTTGTCATAGCGGCTGACGGGGTAAATTCCCGCATTGTACGCAGCATGGGACTGAACAAGGACAGGAAATTTTATGCAACCAACAAAGCCTATGAATGGGGGTTCGAGGGTCTTGATCTGCCGCACGTTGAGGGGATTACCTTTGTTATGAAGGCAGAAGGAATGTTCTCTGTAATCAATGAGGCTGAGAAGGGACATTATCATGTCGGTACTATTAGCCGTAACACTAAGTACGATTGCAAGGCTATGCTCCACAAATTTGTTTACGAGGATCCTTTTTATTCCCGGTGGTTTAAAGGGGCCAAGAAAACATACACACGCTCCTGCGTGGTTAACATGTTTCACGCATTGAAAGAGCCCTTTAAAGATAACGTGCTCTTCTGCGGAGATGCGGCCTGGCTGCTGGAGTTCTCAAACTGTGGTGCCGCCCTAACCGGCTGGTCGGCAGCGAACGCAGTTACCCTGGCGATCATCGACAGGAAGATTAATAAGGAAGGTATTCAGAGCTATCTCGATTACTGGGATAAGTGGTTCTACGGACCCCATGGAGAAATCGAATTCAAATCTGTTGAAATCGGGGACTTTCTCGATGACAGTGATCTTGATTACCTGATCAGCCTGGCGACTGAAAAGCCCCTTCCTGCGACCCTGGATTTTTACAAACTGTTCAATATCATTGGCAGCACCTATGCAGAGCTCTTCCCCCGCATCTCGGAAGAGAGGCCGGATGTCTTTGCGAAGTTAATGACCATGGCAGACCAGCTCGATGAACAAGATGAACATTTTGCGAAGATAGGATTCCCCAACCTGTAGTATCGAGTATTTCGAATAGACTAAGAAGTTTTGGAAGAAAGTACAAGATACATAAGGGGAGATCAAATATGAGTAAAGAGTATTCGTTCCCACCATTCAATGAAAAAATGAAAGAAGCACTGAAGGTATTTGGCGGAACCATGATCACGGATTACCGCGGTCATGATATCAGGCCAATGTGGGATCAGAAGGGGGAGGGGTACACGGGATTTAAGTATCTCTATAAGGCACCAAGCTCATGTCCTGTGCAATTATTATATGGCCTGATGACTCACACGTACTGCCCATCTACTCTGTTTACTGGGCTGACAGTGCCAAAGGCAGCTTCTTCATCATTGACCTGTATCCCTTAGCTGACTGCATCCGGGATCTCTCCTATATGGAAAAATACCTTGAACCTTTAGAAGAAGCGTATCAGAAGGGTATTAAATACTTTCCCAGTTTAGGCGGGAGGAGTTATAACTGGTTCCGGGCGCTGGTTTCCCCCTACTGCTTAACTGGTGGTATTGATGCAAGCAAAGAAAATCAAAATAGAATCATGGAATTGGTCTTCGACTATCTGAATGTCTATATAGACCTCTGGAAGAAGGATGAGCCGAAGTCTTCAGGGGAAATGAGAGAATACAATGTCAGGAAAGAGGCTATAAGAACAACTTTCCAGGCAAGGGACACGATTGGCGATATGATGTTAACCAAGGCCATAGGTAAGGAACTGGCACATTTATCCCTCATCACCCAGTTTTAATCTCCAGTTTAAGATTTGCGAGTGAGTAGGGGCGAGGCACGCCTCGCCCAAATTCCAACCCAGAATATAGAACCGTTTAGTACTTACCCTTAGAAGAGTAAAAAAACGGTTCTGATAATCGTGGACACTGACGTTCCACGATCCAGGCTGTTCACGTATGCCAGGTAAGCGTCAAGCAGGTGCTTGCTCTGTCCCTGGAAATACCCGAAGATCACAAAACTCGTTACAACCAGCAAGCTGATGACGATTGTGACGATGAATCTCGCCAGTATGAACCCTGATTTTGTTTCAGCGTTTTTCACAGCTATCTCCTTTCTTGTACTGTAGGTACTCAATAGTTTCCTGCATTCCTCTTGATAAAAGAGCAGAGGGCAGGATAAAACTCATCATTTACCGCTACTCTTGATAGCAATCTTCTTTGGTTTGGCTTCTTCAGCCTTGGGCAAGGTGATCTCCAGAATACCATTCTCGTAGTTTGCTTCTACC